>JALYIF010000001.1 GCA_030775925.1 Vulcanimicrobiota bacterium
GCCTCGCCCTGCTCTGCTCGGTTGGCCACGCCCAAGCCGCGTCGGTCGTCATCCCATTTTCGGAGTTGGGCTATGGGTCGGATCAATCGCTGGGCGGACCGAATCCTAAATTTGGTATTTTCGTCCCGGTATATCCCCAGCTTAAAGCGCTGCACGTGCACATTCCGCTTCGGATCTCGCCGTTGATCGACCGGCGTTCCTCATTAACGCTGATGGTCAACGAACGCCCCGTCTTTACGGAGTCGCTCGCTTCGCTAGGCGCCGCGCCTGTCATTGACCAGACGATCATGGTGCCGAGCGGCCCTCGTACGTCGATGGAAGTTGCCTTACAGGGCAAGTTCTTTCGCAAAGGCGACATTTGCTTTGACCTCGATACGAGCGATTTTTGGCTGAATGTGCTGCACACCGGCTCGTTGACCGCAATCACGGGGCCAGTCGCACACAAGCCGTTCATCCGGGATTTTCTGCAAGACTATCGCGGTAGCATTCGTATCGTAATGCCGCAGAACGCGAATACGCAATCGCGATACAGCGCGCTACGTTTGGCTTACTATTTGCATCAAATCAATCGTTGGCGGCACACATCGGTCACCATGGCTGCGTCTCGGGACGCTGCTGGCCGGAACATCGTGTTTGGCAGTTTCAGCGAGCCGCTGCAGGTTCGTGGCAACGACTTATACGCAAATGCCGACGGCGTCACGCTCTTAAACCACCAACTCGATTCACTGTTGGTTACTTCCTCGGTAACGGCCGTGCAGTACGATCAACATGCGACAGAGGCAGTCCGCGAACGCACGTTTGAAGATTTAGGGATGCCCACGCAAACGCAGACTGGCATCGATGAAATGCCGTTTCAAGTGCCGTTGGCACTAAACGAAATTGGCGGCTTGCCTTCCAATCTACATTTACACGTGGCTCTTACACACACCGCGCTCGTGCCCGAAGATCGCGCGTCCGTCAAGATTATGGTCAACAATACGCTTGAGCATTCGTTCGGAGTGCGTCCCGAAGGCGGCGAAGAAGATTTTGATGTGCCCATCAACGATGATGTGCTGCGCTCTTCCAACGACGTAAAAATCGTTCCGAGCTATTACTCTAAGCGCAGCGCGTGCAAAGGCGGATATCCCCGCATGACGACCAGCCTCCTGGGATCATCCACCGTCTCGTGGGACACCTTAGACCGTGGACTGCACAGCGTAGGTGATTTCTATAACATGGCTAGCGGCCGTGTCGCGGTATTGGTAGCCGGGGATTCGCTGGTTCCATACGCGTTTGCCGTATTGGACTCTCTTGGTACCGTGAACGCTTCGGTAAAGCAACTCGATGTGCAAGCGTATAACGGAAGCATTCCTGACGGGTACGATTACGCCATCGTGGTTAGTCCGCCCGACCAACTTGGTTCCTTTAGTGTGCCTCTCAAACCGGGCGGCAAAGATTTTTCTCTGATCGAAAAATCAAGCGGTAAGGTTCTGTACCGCGCCCAGTACGCTCAGCCGTTCGGCATCCTCCAAGTCGGCGCGAAAGAAGCGCCCTCGACACTCTTTGCAACCTACTGGAAAGATCCCGGCGTGGCGGCAGGGCTGAGCCGGATTGAGCCTTCGGAGGTTGCGGCGCAAAGTGACGACGTGTTCCTGTTCAATCAGGAACAAGCCACCTATAGTAGTACGGCAGATACTCCGGCTGCACATCGTGGCAAAGTTGATCGAGTACGACAGGCGATGATTCCGATCATCGGGGTGTTTGCTCTGCTGCTTCTCGCGCTCATTATGTTCACGGCGCAACGCGCGCGAAGAGCCTCCTAGCCGGCATGCTGCGGATACTTACGCTCTTGCTTGCATTGAGCGTCACTGCCGCATGCGCATCGCCCGCGGCGCAACCCGGGGCCCAAAACTCCGCGCAGCGTCTGTATGAAGCGCCTACGACCCCGAAGTCGATCTTGGTCGTTACCGATCACGTTGCCGACGATGGCTATGCGATGCTGCACGCGACGCAAGTGATGATCGCGTTACGCCATTTCACGCCCAATACGAGCTGGATCTACGTCGATCAATTGAATAAAGATAGAGTCAGCGCGGCTGATGCCGTAGTCTACCTTGGCGATAATGGCCAGACCCCGATTGCAACGGGGCCTCTGGAAGCCTTTCGGGCCGCAAAAACGTTGGTGGTAACGCGATTTCACGTGCATCAATTCCACGATGCGGGAATCGCATTCACCCACATCAAGGAAGGCATCGACGTCGCCTCACCTGCGGAACTCTCAGCGACCTATCACGGCACTACGGTGCCCGTGAAGCAGGCGGATTACGTGAAGCTCGAGCTCACTCAGCCGGCGACGATTGTTTCCACACTCAGCTCGGGCGGAGAGCAGGGAGCTTACATCGTCCGGGACGGTGCTGCGACCTTCATCAACGGTACCATCGATTTCGACAAGCTGGGTAGCCGCCCCGCGGCATTTGGCCAGAATATTATTGTCGCCGATGCTTTGAACGATGCGTTGCGTGCAGCACCGCTCGTAAGTTCGCATGTCGCGATGCTTCGTTTGGAGGATGTCTCGGTCCAGACCCCCGCGTTACGCCTAAAAGCAATCGTCGATTATCTTGCGGCTGAGCACGTACCGTACGGCTTGGGATTGATTCCGGATCAACTGATTCGTGGACGGGTTCTAAGTACGCTCAGCCAAGATCCGCAACTCGTAACCGTCTTGCGATTTGCGCAAGCGCACGGCGCAACCATCATTTTGCATGGTTTGCATCACAGTTTTAACTCGCCCGAAGATTTCGAGTTCTACGATCAGCAGCATCACCGCCCCTTAGCGCAGGATTCGCAGTCCTGGATGGATGGCCGTATTTCGCAAGGATTGCAGATCGAACGTTCGCTCGGACTCGAGCCCAAGATGTGGGAGACACCCCATTACACGGCATCACCACTTGATTATGGGGAGGTAAAAAAATATTTTCGTGTTGCTTGGGAGCAACGGATTCCTGACGGGTGGCTTCCATGGCCATTACAGCGCGATGCCTTCGGGATGGCCTTGCTGCCGGAAAACCTTGGGTATGTTGCTTATGACGGCAGCACGACGGTTGGCGATCAACTTGCGATCGCAAAGTTACTGCTTCTGTGCCGGGGCTGTATCGCCGCCGGCTTTCTCCATCCATCGACCGTGCCACTAGCAGACGTTCAATCGTATGTCACCGGTCTGCACAATCTCGGCTACCATTTTGCTGATCCTGGGGAGTTTCTCTAATGCTGCGGCCCATCGCACTCGTCTTTGCCTTATTGGCATCCTTCGGTGGCACTGCTGCCATGGCCGGTCAGGCGGCCGTATCGGCGCCGAACGTTTCAGCGGCGCAAATGAAGACCGACTTCTATTCAGCGGTGTCCAAAAAGGCCTATACGCAGGCACTCGAAATCGGGAAGCGTTATCTCGATGTGCAACCGCACGATGACGCCTTTGCCCTAGACTACGCGTATGCGCTGCTGGCTGCCGGGAAATCGCAAGAAGCGCTGCCTTTGCTTAAAAGGCTCAGTGCATCCTCGAACGCCGATGTTGCTAGCGCGGCCTTAAAACAATTGAAAGTCCAAGACGCTTCGCCCGCAGATTCCGGGGCCACTGTGGACACCACCCTTCAGCAGGCGTACGATGAATCCGGCCGCGGTCATCATGCCGCTGCGGCGGCACTGCTGCGCACGTACTTGGCTGCCAAGCCCAGTGACGAGCAAGCGCGTTTGCAACTCGCATACGAACTTGAGGCGGTGGGCAACCGTGCGGAAGCCGCACAAGAGTTTGGCGCCCTCACTTCGTCCACCAACGCGGAGATCGCGTCTAAAGCCAAAGCCGGGCTCGTTCCCGCCCAGGGAGCGGGTGCCGACGCGCCCCGCGGGTCGGTCTACGGCTACATCATCCACGATTCGCGCTTTGCAGACACATTTTATGGTGCCGATGCAACCTATGTGTTGGCGCATTCACGCATCGAACCGTATATCGTCGCTCACTATTCTTCGGATACGCGCTCCGGCGCGCCGGGAGCATCGGACGTCTTTAATGACAATGCGCTCGTTCTGAACGGCGGGTTGCGCACGGCTCTTGGCACGCACGCGTCGGCCTTCATCGAGGGGGGCCTTAGCCAAGGCCTGCGCGGTCAGCGGAGCATCTCGGATTTCCGAACAGGCGTGACGTACTTCGCTCAGTTTGGGGCGCCGAAGACCGCGATGACCACCATCAATGCAAGTGCTGTCGAATACTCGCGCTTTTCAGGGAACGCAATTTTCTACGGTAACGTGCTTCATGAGGTGCCGCTGGGCGCGCATTTGCGAGCCGTCGCCGGATTCAACACGGCCCTCGACATCCATCGCGACTACTTCAACAATTTTGGCGAGTTACTCGGTGGGGTAGAGGCAATCTCCGGTCCGGTGACGCTGCGCGTCGTACGTGTTTATGGAACCTACTTTACTCGTGGTGCAAGCCGCCCGGCCGCCCCGGATTATCAGAGCACTCGGGCCGAGTTGATCTTCGGATTCACGTTCCGATGAACCCAATTTCTTTTAGCTATGATTTCTCTCACATCCTGACGTGGGTCATTATCGCCACCGGTGTCGTCCTGTTTTTTTTCCGAGTGGACGATTTTATCTTCAACTTAGCGTTTTGGGGCATGGCGGCACGCCGCGCCTTCCGTATGCGAAATTTTGAAAAACTCACGGTTGGAAAGCTTCGCTCCAAACCAGAGCAGCGCATAGCCATTTTTATCCCATGCTGGCACGAAGCGGACGTCGTGGATCGCATGCTTGATTTTGCATGTCGTTCCATTGAATACCGCAACTACGACATCTTCGTGGGCGTCTACCCCAACGATCCGGAAACCATCGAGCGCGTGCACCACATAGCGCAAACGCATTCACAAGTGCATGCCGTCATTAACGACACCCCGGGTCCGACTACAAAGGCCCAAAATTTGAATGCAATGTTTCGCGGAATGTCAGAAACAGAAGGGCGCGACCAATATCAAATTGTGGTGTTACACGACGTTGAGGACATCATTCATCCGCTCTCGATGCTCATGTACAACTATTTGATGCCCAATAAAGAAATGGTGCAATTGCCGGTGTTCCCACTCGAGCGTCCGTGGCAAAAGTGGACGGCCTGGACATATGCTGATGAGTTCGCGGAAAACCACATGAAAGATTTGATCATCCGCGAGCAGATTGGTGGCTTTGTGCCTTCGGCGGGCGTCGGA
>JALYIF010000002.1 GCA_030775925.1 Vulcanimicrobiota bacterium
TTGTGGTAGTGCCAATACGCTTGCTCTTTGCCATCCATTTTTTTCCAAGCCGCCGCCGGGACAATCACTTCGGTGGCAACCATTGCAGCGTTTGCATCATCGCTTCCGTAAATCTGGCATTCCAGCATTCCTGGTACGGCGGATGCTGCGCGGCACCAATGGTGAGCCCATTCGTTGGGATGATTCGGGAAATGCTTTTGTGCATCGATGTGAACGGTCCAGCCGGCACTCGGCGTGCCGTGCGCGGCTGCCACTGGTTGGGCATGCCCGAATGTTGCGATAAGCGCCACGATGGCGCCCAGAAATACTGCACTAAGGATCAGAGGCTTAAAAATACGCATAGTGTCCCCTCCTAGAAAGTAAGAGAAACCTTGATACAAGGCCGTTTTCTCTTGGTAAGACAGTTTCCTACGGTTGATCCCGCTGACAATAAGATCGGGGCGCCCGCCGCATAACTCCATGGCGCCCACGATCACGCAATCGGCCGGTGTGCCCGAACAGGAGAACGAGCGCACGGAGCGATCCGGGAGCGGCACGACGCGCACCGGATGTTTTAGCGGGATGGAATGGGCGACTCGGCTGCGATCGCTATCCGGCGCGACGACGGTAACCTCACCCAAAGCGCACAGCGCGTCGGCCAGCGCGGTAATGCCCGGGCTCTCGATACCGTCGTCGTTTGTTACGAGAATTCGCAGCTTAGGCAGCTCGTCTTTCGGACGTGAAGATGTGCGAGAGGATGAGCGAGATAATCATCATAACGATCGAGCCTTCGAGGGCTGGGACAAATCCCGCGACGCTGAATCCCGGCACGAGATAAATGGTCAGCCAAAACATGAGCGCATTGATAATGATGGTGAAGAGACCTAAGGTAACGATGTTGAGCGGCAGTGTAAGTAACAAGACAATCGGCCGGATGATCGCGTTAACAAGGCCGAAGATGAGCGCCGCAATGAGTAGCGTAATCAGGATGTTTCCCGAGTGGATGCTAAATCCCGGGATGTACGTGGCGATCAAATAGAAGACGATCGCATTAATAACCAGACGAATAAGAAAATGCATGGTTCGCGTTTACCCTCCTAGAGCGGTTTTAACGTTTGAAGCAAGGCTCGCCGTCATGCCCTTGACCGCTGCAATCTCGTCCACGCTAGCCCGTTTGATTGCAGCCAGAGAGCCGAACGCCTGAAGTAAACGCTTCTTGCGCACCGGCCCGACACCTTCGAGCGTATCGAGTGCAGATGCAGTCATGGCCTTGGCGCGTCGCACTCGATGGTAGGTTACCGCGAAGCGGTGCGCCTCGTCGCGGATGCGCATAACTAAATGCAGCGCAGCCGAATTTGGTGGCAATACGATCGGCTCCGGCTGCCCCGGAAGATAGAGCCATTCGTGTTCTTTGGCTAGCCCCGCCACGGACAATCCGGTCATGTCCATCTGTTCCATGACCTCCACAACCGCGCTGAGTTGCCCTTTTCCACCATCAATGAGCAACAGATCGGGCTTCTTGCCGAATTTTTCTTTGGCCAGTAGCGCCTTGTGTTCGCGCGAAATCGCATCCGCCTCGGCGGTCAGGTCGCCCTCACGCTTTGCAACGTCCACATCCGTTTGTGCACGAAGGTAGCGCAAGCGCCGCCGCAACGTTTCCTGCATCATTGCAAAATCGTTTGGCCCTTTGTCGTACTGAATTTTAAACCGGCGATACTCGCTCTTCTTGGCTCGACCCTCGACGAACACAACCATCGAACTGACGGCATTCGTACCTTGAATATTGGAGATGTCGTAGCACTCGATCCGGTGCGGGAGGTCGGGCAACTCTAGCGCATCAGCGAGTTCGGTCAACGAACGGGCTTGTGCGGACTCTTGAACTTCCTGATGCGCGAGATAGGCTTTCAGATTTTGCTCGGCATTTTTTTGTACGAGACGCAAATATTCAGCGCGCTGCCCGCGCTGTGGCAAGAGCGCCCTGACGCGCTGACCTTTAATTTCGGTAAGCCAACTCTCGATGACGCTTCGGTCGGGCGGTAATGCCTGGACCAGAATCTCTTTGGGTACGGCGCTTGATTCGCGCTCGCGCGACCGTCGCTTGATCGCAACCGGCGACTCGTTTTGTCGCGCGTTGCGCACCTCGCTCAGATCGTAAGCTCCGGCGGTTCTCGCCGTGTAAAATTGTTTGAGAAACTCCGAGAATAGCACCTCGGGCGGCTGCTCGAGCACGCCGTCCAAGATGAAGTGCTCTTGGCCGATGAGTTTACCACCGCGCACCATGAAGACTTGCATGCAAGCTTGTCCCTGCGCGCGCGCGACAGCAATTAAGTCCATATCCAGCCTCGAACGCCAGACGACCTTTTGACTCTCGGTAACCCGGCGCACCTGGACGATGCGGTCTCGCACGCGCGCTGCGGTTTCAAAATTATAGTGTTCAGCAGCGCTTACCATCTCGTGCTGCAAACGCGAGAGCAGTGACTCTTGCTTTCCTTCTAGGAAAAGCACCACTTCTTCGATCATGGCATCGTAGTCGGGCTCTGATTGGTAGCCCACGCATGGCGCGAGGCACCGTTTGATGTGATATTGCAGGCACGGCCGCGCGCGGCGCCCGTCAATGGGTTCTCGACACGTGCGCAACGGAAAGACCAAGCGGACCAGGTCGATCAACTCCCGCAACCCATGGGCATTGGTATACGGGCCAAAATAACGCGCCCCGTCATCTTTCACAACGCGCGTAAAGACGACTCGGGGGAAGGCCTCGCTGGTAACTTTGAGATACGGGTACCGCTTGTCGTCGCGCAGGCGCACGTTGTAAGGAGGTTGATGGCGCTTGATCAGATTTGCTTCCAGAATCAGCGCTTCGACTTCGTTGGTGACAACGATCGTCTGCACGTCCACGACGCGCTCCACCATCGCCCGCGTGCGGATATGATGAGCCGAACTTTCCTGAAAGTACGACCGTACGCGGCTGCGTAGCGAGACCGCTTTTCCGATATAGAGAATTTGATCTTGGGAGCCCAACATCAAATACACGCCTGGCGCGTCGGGAATCTGTCCCAGGGTTTCTTTTAACGTTGGTCTCCTGCGGTCCACGTGGGCCTACTTCAACATGGCCTTCATAAAGCCGGTTTAAGGCATTTGAGACTTCTTTGAGAGCGAGCGTGGATAATGCGCTCGTGGAAGTACAGTCATTTATCGTGCGCTTTTTTGTTCGAGACGGGCGAACCGTTGCGCGTATTACCAATGCCACTTCCACGCAGACTTGGGTGGTCGCCAATGCGGACGCCTTACAGAGTCTTCAACGGGCCGTGCGCCATCCATCACTTTCCGACAAGGAGTTTTCATGATTTCCCTTCGCCTCGGTGCCATTGCCTTGGCTTCGATGCTGCTTGCCGCTTGCGGCTCAAGCGCCTCAGGTCTTGCGCCCGCGGCTGCCGTCGGCACAACCGCAACCCTCACGATTGCCAGCGCCTCGGCGCAGCCTTTGCCGGTACCAAACGGAGGAACGGCCTCCGTCTCAATTACCGCTGCAGCTGGCGCCGCCGCAAATACGCAGGTGGCGGTGAGCGCGTCGACATCTGCGCCGACGGGTTTGCCGGCGTTACTATCGGCCAGCAGGCAGGCACTCAACGTGGCGCGCATGCCCCTCGCCTACTACGCTTTCGTTACGAACGTCGATCTGCAACTCACCGCATTTCCATCATTTACCATCGCCTTTCCGGCGCAGCTCGTGCCCACAGGGGCGACGCTTCATGAAGCGTTTCTAGATGGTTCGAGTTCGCCTCCGGCATACGCGTATGACATCGCACGTGGACCAAACGGTGGAACATTTGCGGGCGCGGGCACGCCGCCAAAATTTTTGGCAGGCAAACTCTATCTCTTCGTCTTTTATTATGAGACGGGTAGCGCTGCGACTCCGACTCCGACTGCGACGCCATCTCCACCTCCATCTCCGACTCCAATCCCCACAGCGACGGCATCGGCACCCCCGGCATCTGGGAACAGCACGGGTACGGTTACGATTTCCAGTGCGTCCGCAAGTTTCAATGGAATCGCATCGCCCATCACGGGCGGGGATACAACCGCATCGAGCGGTCAGTATCAGGGCCAATTCAATACACATTTCGTAACGATCCCGCACGGGCAGACCGGAAACGGCGTTGATGGCGCGCACCCAAATCGTAGCGTGACTCTTGAGATCAATGACACCGTCCCACTGTCGAGCGCCTCAAGCTACTCACTCGCGAATAAAGCGATCCTTACATATGGCGAGCAATTCGGC
>JALYIF010000003.1 GCA_030775925.1 Vulcanimicrobiota bacterium
ATTGTGGCTGTCCCGAAGAGGCGGAAGTTGTCGTCGAGCCCGTGCTTCGCCCGAATGTCGTCACGGCCAATAACGAGACGCTCACGTTTCCGGGTGCGTGTTCAAACTGCGGCGCTCTTGCGCCAGACGGCGCGAAGATTCTGGGGAATGATATTCCCCTTCGCTTATTCGTCGGCCGCAACGCCGGAATCTACCGCGATCAGGCTGCGCCCTTCTGGGCTTCCGCGGTGGGATGAGACCGTGCTTTTTGCGCCTCCGCGGCCAGTTAAGACGCTCCAGTACCTGCGTAGTTGGCGGAAGCGTCCTTCGCTGATCAGAACAGATCGCGAAGATCGAAAGGAAGCGCGCGGCAGAGGGCAAGGGTTCTTACGCGCGGACATACGCGAGAGAAACGGCTCGACTTCAATGCGGACCAAAGGGACGCATACGAACGCTCGGGCGGCTTGCAAATTAGAATGTTTAGCTCAAACATGCGATCGGCTAAAAGCCGAACCGCCGATCCTCGCACCTGCGTGAGGCCGATATGAAGCACGAGTATTACGAATGCCCGTCGTGCCGGGGCATAATTGATCATGACCCTACTCCGCACCCTTGGCGCTCCATGGTCGGCCTTGGGGGAAGCGTTTCCGGACGTTGCCTAAATTGCGGCGCAACAGTTGATTGGACTGCAATTTGCGCCCTTGCTCGGCAACGACGCTACGCTGTTCTAACCCGCGAGCAGCAGCGTGACTTATCCCGTGGCCTCATCCCACAAACTGGCACAAGTGGGAGTCCGCCTCCGGCAGCGACACCCCAACCAGCAAACACCACGACGCGTTATGCTACGCCACCAAACGTGCGCCATGAACTAACGGAAGGCGAGATGCGATTTGGTGTAAATGCAGTTATCCTGGCGGTTCTGGGGATGATAGTAGCGGTCATTGGCTGGTTTATCGGTATCCAGTTGACACAAATAGTATTTTGGCCACTGAGTCTCGGCTTCCTGACCCTGGCGATATTTCAGCGCAAGCGGCTCAATGCTTGGCTGATTACACTCGCTTGTGTCGGCTTTTTCGCGAGTTGCTCCGGTTCGGTGAGTCACGACGCCGCGACACTCGATAAGACCATTGCGGCGCAGAACCGCGCCGCTGCGCAATCCTCACGGCGCGAACATGAACGACAAGTGGTCCAAAATCACAATCGTCGCCTAGCGTGGAACTTGGCTCATCCGAGTGAGGCCGTGCGGCTCAAAGTCGAGGCCCGTAAAAAGAACGCTGCAAAGTCGCACAATATCGAACGCGTGATTGCGTCCGCAACCATTAACACACCCGACGGGGATGTTATAGAGGCTTTCCCTTCGCAATCGGCTTTTTGTCAGTCCATGAGCGCACTTGGTAACATCACAAATAGTACCAACAATGGTGACGAAATAATCGCTAGATCGAAGAAAGTCAATGCATCTTTAGGCGTTATAAACATCGCGAATGGCTCGCATGTCAGCGTATTAGCGGATGCCGTGTTCTCGTGTCCTTCAAGCTCACTAAAAACGTATCTTTCCTTAGTTCGAAACGATCAAGCATCGAAACGAGGATGGGTCTTCTCGAACCACTTGAATCCGGAGCGTTAGACAAGCCGGGTCGTCTGCCACTTGCATTTCGCAACGGCAGTAACTAGCCTTAAACCGTTAACGCTGTCGCATGTGCGTAATTTTGCATCGAGGTCCGGTGAGCGGCATTTCACCGGAGCAGGCGGCGGCGTATCAGCCGGTTCTCGTCGCGATCTTTCGCGCGCGCCTCGGCTTTGCGTTGCGAAATAGGTTCGCCTGATCGTTCGTACCCGCAAAGTCAAGCGGAAGCCAACGGTCATTTACTCCGATACAGTACGGAATCCATAGTGCGCTATGAGCAAGTTTGAAGATACCTCGCACGGTCCAGCAGCCGGGTTCGACGCACTGCGCGGGGTTCGATCGACGGTGCATCGGCGGAGTGCAAGAGCGATGATGCGAGCGCCAAAAAAAGTACCCTGTATGCAGGTGCGTCGGTGTGAAGGGCTGCATCTTATCGAACGAGGTCGACCGATGACGTCTACCGCAGGCAAGTGGGCTACCTT
>JALYIF010000004.1 GCA_030775925.1 Vulcanimicrobiota bacterium
GAGATCGTCTGACCGCTCGCGTCCGTCTGGATAGCGTCGGGTAGGGCGGCATTATACATACCGCCCGTCCCAGAGTTAAAATGTTGCCATTGTCCACCTGCACGTTGCGCGTAAACCTGTCCCTGACGCTCAAGCAGCAACATGTAAACGCTGTCAGCGTCGGTACTATTGTTCGGGGATCTGCTGTTCACGACGTAACCGGTTGGCGCCGAAGCACTAACTGGTACGAGTTGATGCACCGCGCCGGTATTGTCCAATAGATAGGGACGCCCACTGATAGAATTGCGAGTGCGAACCATTCGAGCATTCTCAGGTGACGGAAATGCAGCCACGCCAGCATCGGACGGAAAAAACTTGGCCGTAGTGGCGTCGCTCGCGGAGGCCGTGCTGGTAGCACCGGTCGAGGCCGCGGGAGTAGTCCTCGTCTGCGTTGAGCTGGCCGCCTTCAGTGCCTCCAACAAGGCCTGCATGTCGGAGTGCAGCAGGTCCAGCTTGTTGGAAAGTGCGTCCAGTTTTCTACCGAGCACAATATTCTGGCTGGCTACGTCGTTGCGAACACCATGAAGGTCACCGACGACCGCCCTGCTGTCGAGGGTAGGGGCCTGCGCCCATCCTGCGGACGGGACCGCGACGAGTGGGTTTGCGAGTGCGAGTGCGACGGAAGCGTGTTGAAGGCGGTGCATGGTGCTCCTTGTGGACTGCCAAAGATCATTAGGCCGGCTATTCTCCGACAGTCTCATCTCCTACGGTTTCAACGATTGAACCGATGCCACGGTACCGTGGATGGTTAGCACGACGCCTACAACCTGGATTTTGACTCAACCGGATACCTCGCGCTGGTCTATGTCCCGAGCCTTGGCAGAACGGGGGCATTTCAGAGGGCAGGGTCAGTAGTATACGTGTTCACTACGTGTCACATTTGCCTGATGAGGAGGAGAGACTGTCGCTTAAATAATGCAGATACTGAATGTGTTGGGGCAAATTGATTGTGTAGTGGGCATCGCCCTGCTCACGTTGAGCAGTTTAACGCTGCGCACGGCTGATTATGGCGAGGGCCGGTCTCTACCACGCATTTCGCGTCACGCTCAAATGAAGCCCCGCATGAAGCAGCACTCTGAGTACCATTCCTTAATATTCTTACGATAGCCTACGAATGTGATCTAACCGCGCTTTAGGGGAACTATCCGTGTTTTACCGTTTGCGTCGGGACGCTAACGTAGCGCGTCTCAACCGGGGCATTGCCGGAATATTTAAGACCAGTCCTTTGGTTTTAAAGGATGCACCGTGGTGCATTGTTAGCATGGTCGCTGACCGGGACGTGCCGATGTATCTTGTTGCAATTAAGGCGTTCTACTCGAGGATTCGCCGCGGCAAGGTGACTGCCATTATAGACCGGAACATGTCGCAAGTACTCCGCGATACCCTGACGCATCATGTTCCAGGGATCGAGTTCGTGATCTTGGAAGATATCCCAACCGACCCTTGCCAGCGCGGCGGGACTTGGGAGCGGCTCTTGTATTGCCTTGACCGGTCAAAACACGAGTTCACCATGCAACTCGACGCCGACATGCTGGCGGTTGGCGAAGACCTGTCTGAGGTGGTGGCCTGCGCGGAACAGAACCGCGCCTTCACCATGAGTGACGGGTTTCACATCAACACTTTGGGCAAAACTGCGGAAATTGCCCGGGCCACTCCCAGCAACTACATCGGTATAGCGGCGGAGGCCTGCATGGACGGTCTGCCAGACGCAACCACTAGGCGCTATATCCGTGGTTCGTCCGGCTTTGCTGGTTTCGCGAATGGTGGATATAGTCGGGAGGAGATCTCGACTTTCCACACGAACATGGAGGCGCTGGTGGGTCGGGCGCGCTGGCGCGAATGGGGTTCGGAGCAATGCGGCTCCAACTTTGCCATTGCTAACTCGCCCGACCCGCTAATCTTGCCTTATCCTCAATACAGCAGCTTCACCCGCCGGGTGCTTCGTCACGAGGTCAAGCTGTTTCATTTTATCGGCCGCTTCCGTTTCGTCGAGGGCTATTACCTGCGCCGTGCGTCGGAAGTGATTGCCGCCCTAACCCCAGGCGCGACACCGGTGCCGTCGCCGGCGCCTACCCCAATCGGTAATTCTGTGTCTCGCCTGCCGGCGGGTCTAGCTATAAAAAGCCTGCCGGCGTTTCTGAAGTGGCGGTTGGCCGGTCGGCGCGATCCGGTCACGCTGCAAATGCGGAGGCAGACGGCATTTCGCGATGACCCCAACCCGGGTCCGCGCGTGACGCTGCGCGGTGGCCAGGCAGCCGGGCGCGATGCGGGCGAGGCTAGCGCCGTGTTCGCGCGACTGTTTTGCTTTCCGCCAGTCTGGATTCCGCCTGAGCGGGTCGAGCTGGTTGTTGACCTCTCCAGCGGGATCGGCATGTCCTGCGTCTGGTGGCTGGCAAATTACTGGCGGGCCCAGGTCATAGCCTGGGAGCCTGATCCAGCGTTAGCTGCGCAATTATCTGCCAACGTCGCTTTGAACGGCTTCGAGTCGCGGATCACAGTGGAGGGGCCAACTGCCGGCACCGAACAAGGTGCGATGGTGGCGTTGCGAAGTGCGGAAGGGCGGCGCATCGACATCCTCCGCGTTGACATGGCCAACGACGGCGCAAAGGTACTCGGAGATCCGGCATTCGCGTCTTTTGATATCGGCGCTATCACCCTGGAGTGGCACACGGCGCATGGCTATGGCGGACGGGATTGGTCGATGAGCCGGCTGAAGGCCGCTGGATACACTGTCCACATCACCGCCGAGGGGCGGGATGGTGCCGTGTGGGGCTTTCGGCCCACCTTCGGGTTGCCACACCATCCGCCAAAAATTGCACGCTAGCGGCGGTTCAGAATTAGTGCCTTTCGGCGTTGGAGGATGGTTCTTGAAACGGAAATTCCAAGCCTTGCCGTTGGGCCTACTTTCCTCCGTGAACCTCAGACTACAAGAAAATTGGCAAGATAAGTGTGGCACTTGGCGGGTTTAAAACGGTCGAAGAGTTGGCCAATGGTGGTCATAGCGCTTCCTTAGAGCCCGTTTGAGAATGGTTGTGGCGGCTCGGTTTGGGA
>JALYIF010000005.1 GCA_030775925.1 Vulcanimicrobiota bacterium
TGACACCGGTGGGCTCAGCATGACACTGGTGGGCTCAGCATGACACTGGTGGGCTCAGCATGACACTGGTGGGCTCAGCATGACAAAATGGGCGGACTTACGATGGTTTGCGTTTGTGTAGGACTACAAGGTTGCCTTCGGTATCCTGGATCGCCGCCATGTTGCAAACCTGCGTTTCATTTTGCATCAACACCGAGATGCCGTGATCTTTTAGCGATGCAACGGCGGCGTCGAGGTCGTCGACGGCAAACAGAATGCCGTTGCTTGGCTGAAACGGCATGACGTGCCCGCCGCCTCCCCAGAGTCCAAACGTCGTTCCATCGGGTAATTCGTATTCCGCTCCGCGGTTATCCGGATAAACCATGACCGGTTCGAGGCCCAGCACGTCTCGATAGAACGCGATCGCCCGCTCCGCGTCCTTGACCATATAACCGCTGAGATCCATTCCCGTAACTTGGAACGCCTGCTGCTTAGACATCGGGGTCCCCTCTCCGCATAGTGAAGAAATTCGAAGCATGGCAGAGGCCCTTTGACCTTTGTTGGTCAGCGCCTTGCTTGCATGATTCCGGATGCGCAAATCGCAAGGGCAATGGCGTGCAGAAGAGCGAAGCGGGTACCAAATATGAAATCCGAAGTTCGGTCCACGCCTGCAGCCGCTTTTCGTTTGGTGTTGATAGGGGGTGCGGTATTTTTATCGATGACCGTCCTAGCAATGCTGGTCTATCCAGGTGGTCGCGTCGGCGATCCGCATAGCCACGGATACGATTTTTTCTCGAATTTTTTTAGCGATCTGGGCCAAACGCAAACG
The DNA here is from genome assembly GCA_030775925.1 of Vulcanimicrobiota bacterium. Lineage (GTDB taxonomy): Bacteria > Vulcanimicrobiota > Vulcanimicrobiia > Vulcanimicrobiales > Vulcanimicrobiaceae > JACRUB01. The sequence continues at coordinate 809 of JALYIF010000005.1, forward strand.
CACGGCGGACACGACAACCAGCTGTCACTGGTTCTTTTTTGCATCGCTATTACCGGCATTGCCTTTGCAATATCGCTATTCTTCGCGACGTTTTCCAGTCTGTTTGCCGCGGGCTCACGAGCGCGACTTGCGGCAAACATTGGCACCGGCTGCGCGGTCGTCGCTGCCGTGTCGTTTCTTGGCGTTGCGGCCACACCGTGGAACCTGTACCTGCAGGCGCACAACGATTTCGTACAATGGGCCTTTCGCTCGTTTTTTCTTGCCGTCGTAGCAGTATCCGCGGCGTGTCTGCTCACGCCGGGCTTCCCGCGCAGGTTTGTTACTGTCTTTGCGGCGTTTGCGCTCCTGCTCGCAGCCTACATTGTGTTAATTACACTGGGGCCGCCCGCCGGAACGCCGCAAGGAGCCTTAATCCAAGCAACCGCTCAGAAAATAATCGTGTACGCCTCGATCCTTACCGTCATGATTCAAGCCTTGAATGCTCGTGCTTATCTTCGATGACTAATGCTTGGCTGGCGGCAGATGCGCTACTTGAGAAGAAGCCCATTTCCACTGCCCATTTTGTTTGACCCAGACATCGATGAAGCGAAGTTTTACATCGGTAAGTTTCTTGTTTTCGCGGTAGCGAAGGTGTAAAATGCCAATCGCGAGAGCACAGTCGTTGTTGTAATGATGAATCGTTAAGCTTTCGGTTTTATTCTCTTCCCAGACGGTGGTGCGGTCGCCAACGCCGGTAAGCCAAGCAGCACGGTCAACAATCATCCCACGATTTAGAACCAGAATGAAGTCCTTAGTAAGAGCCCGGTCCATGGTTTTCGTGTCATAGTCTTTTGTGGCAAGTTGAACTTCGTCATTGGCCTTGGTTACCGCGGTGACGATCGGGTCTTCCGGTGCGGCTGTTGCAATCGAAATAGCACCCGCGGAGAATAAAACAAGGGCAATAATTGCCGTAAGATGTCGCTTCATATGACCTGCTTTCCACTTAATCGTACCTTCGTGGCGGCGCTTTGCGAAGCGACATCTCAAGGCGATTTCTCAGTTTGGCCCAGAATTTGGGGGTGAGAAGGCGGGATTGCCTTTGAAAGGCATCCTAGAAGTAAGGGCCGCCCCACCCCAACAGGAAAGGGCCTTTGACTTTTGTCTGCCAATTGCCCGAAGACGCAGCACGTCGTTACGGAGGCCTGAATGATCGAGACTCGACCGAAGCCCTTCCAAGAATTCGCTCCGCTGTTGGGCAAGGTGGCGGTGGTTACCGGCAGCTCCCGCGGAATCGGGTCGGCAATCGCCGCGGAGCTCGCGCGCTGCGGTGCGCACACGATTATTAACTACGTGCGTGGCAAAGACTCGGCCGACCATGTTGCTAAGAGCATTCAAGACGCCGGCGGCTCGGCACGGCCCGAAGTCGGCGATGTCTCCGATCATGCGGCCGTCAGCAAGATGGTCGAGCGTATTATCGAGCAAGACGGCCACATCGACATCCTGGTCAATAACGCCGGAATCTTGCGTGACAAGACCTTCAAGAAGATGTCCATTCAAGATTGGCATGATGTCATCAACACCAATCTAACCAGTGTGATGAATACATGCCATGCCGTCGTACCGCATATGATTGCAAATGGTGGTGGCCGCATCGTGAACATCTCCTCATTCGTTGGACAGATGGGCAACTTCGGGCAGTCAAATTATTCTGCTGCCAAAGCCGGTATTATCGGCTTCACGAAGTCGCTCGCGATCGAACTGGCCCGCAACAATATCATGGTGAACGCCGTGTGCCCGGGCTTCGTCAATACCGAAATGTGGCAATCCGTGCCGGCGAATATCCAAGAGAAGATTTTGGATCGGATTCCCATGCATCGCACTGCCGAACCCGACGAGATTGCGCGCGGCGTCCGTTTCTTAGTAACCGAAGCCGATTACATGACCGGACAATCGCTCAATATCAACGGCGGTATCTACATGGGCTGGTA
>JALYIF010000006.1 GCA_030775925.1 Vulcanimicrobiota bacterium
GCGCACAACCTGACGTTCAACGTACACCGCCGCGTGTTCGCGACCGCCTACGTTCGAATTCATAACGCTCGCAAGCAAATCTGCAATGGCTCCTACCGGCGTACCGCTTCCGTGCACCCAGCCAAAAAAGCGCGGATGAATGTTTCCAGTCGGATAGGGTAAGATCGTTTGCGCAAACTCTTCGAAGACCGTTTCAATTGGCTCGCCGTGCGCGGGTAGGGGAGTGGAAGCAAAGCTGTCTTTTACGCTTTGCGGGAGCGGCTGCCATGTTGGTTGGTCGCGCACGTCTTGCAAATAGTCGAGCATTGCGTCCATAATGCGGTGCGACTCTGCGCGAAAGGCCGGCCAATCAGTTGGATCGAGCAATGCGTACATCAATCATGCGTTCGACAGCACGAAATATCCGTGGTACGTATTCGTGCTTGTACGGGTAGAGCTCAATGGAATCACTGACATGGACGATTACGCCGGGGTCGGCTTCAAAGACCAAGATACGTCCCTCGCGATCGATCGCGCAATCAATCCCGACGTATTCCAGATGCAGCGCTTTGGCAATATCGCGCAAGCATCGTTGCTGCGAGAGTGTGAACAGGTTTTCAAAATGTGCTAGAAACTGTTCCTCTTCTGCACGCATCCATGCATTTTCGGCCATCGGCGCATTGTAGTAGTGGACCATCCAGTTTTTTGAAATCGCCATATGGAACGGAAAAGGCACGCCGTCGACGATGATAATCCGAAATTTTCGAAAGTAGCCATCGTCGGGATCGGAATAATCCACAAACGAGGTTATGTAGAGCTCGCTATCGGCGATCTTCGCGAGGTATGCCGGTAGATCGCTGAGGGCGTCGATTTTTTCTAAGCCTCGGCCTGCGTGCGAGCCGACGGGGCGAACGATAAACGGCACCTGCAGCGGCACGTTCCCTTGCTCGAGTGTCTCTCGCGAAAGCCGGAGGGTCGGCGGAATGTTACAGCCGGTTGCGTGCAAGATCGCGGGCAGGCGCTCGCGATTGGTGCCGCGTACCGCGGCCGGCTGATTGATCACGGGTTTTGTTTGCGCCGCGATCAATTGTTCGCAAAGACGCAATGCATGTTCGGCTTCATCTGATTCCGCGATCGCGTTAATAAGAACGTCGTACTTTGGAAGATGGAGCGTAGCGAATTGATTGCCGCCGACAAGATACAGTTTGTGGAGGGTTGTATTGACTGGCTCGAAGAGAAAATCGATCGGAATGTTCGCCTGCCAGTCACCTGGTGCCATGACCGTGAGCACCTCGCGCTTAGGCTGCGCGCCGATGGTGCTGAATAATTGCTGATGCTGCAATGCCATGGCCTGGTGGGCAAGTGCGCCATCTCTGGCTCCGCGAATTTGCAGGAGCTCATACAATGCCAGATGTGCGGCGACCAGTTCCGGCGCGAGTTTTACCGCGTCAGTCAGAAACGATTCGGCTTGCGTAAATTCACTGCGGTTCATCAGCAGCACACCCGCCCCGAAGTGCGCGGCCCAAAGTGTCGGGTCGTAACGCAAAGCTTCACGGTACGCGCTCAACGCGCCGTCCGGATCGCCGTTTTCCTGTAAGGTGACGGCCAGGTTGTTGTGCAGGCCGGCCTCTTGCGGAAATGCGGCGATTCCCTCACGGAAGGCCGCGATTGCTTCGCGTGCCCGGCCTTGCGAACGCAAATTAAACGCGCGGCTGTTTATGGCGTCCAGGTTCTCGGTTGGCTTCGGCGATGGCGTCATTTGAGAAGCGGCGGGTACTTTCGTCGCCGTGCACGCGGCAGGCTGGGCCAGTATCTTGCTCTGTTTTTTAGCTGTCGGCCTCTTCGCAGCCCGAATGAAGTCTCAATTGCGGTATGCACAGCTTTCCCTGCGCTTGCTCGTGCGGCGCGAGACCGAGCTCTTGGAAGCGGTCAAGCGGCTGACCGAGGCCTCGCGGGAATCCAGTTATGCCGTCTTAAGCGAGCTGGAGCGGACGATTCGTGGCACTGCCCCGTCAGTGGATACGGTGATGGTGTTTGAAGCGGCCGGGGAGGAGCTGGGAGCCATCCGGGTTGGCGGTGAGCGGGCGGCCCACTACGAGCACGTCTCCTACCGAATGGACGGGCCGCTCACGCCGCTCACCCGAGCCGCTCTTGAGGGGCATCGAGCCGAGTTGGGTCCCGGACTCCAACCGCTCATCCCCACGGACCGCGTTGCGCTGGCCGCACCTTTCGGGCGGCCACCGGAGGTCCGCGTCGTGCATCTTTCCTCAGCAAAATCCAGCGAGCTGGAAAACGTCGATACGCTCGTGCGGCTTATCGAGCAAGCTGCCGCGCCATTTGCGCTCGCGCGTGAGCGAGAGGCCGACCATGCAAAGGCAACCTATGACGGCCTGACTGGCCTGCTTACCGCGCGCGCATTCCGGGCGCGTCTGAGTGAAGAAGTTTCGGTGGCGCGCGTTTGCGCCAACGCAACGGTCTCGCTCTGGTTCATCGATACCGACAACTTTAAGCGCGTGAACGACACGTTCGGACATGGCGCGGGGGACATCGTGCTGCAGCGGATGGCGCAAATCCTGAACGCGCATGCGATTGTCGGCATGGATGTAGCAGCGCGCAATGGCGGCGACGAATTTTGCGCGATCATAAAAAATGTCCCCAAGAGCGCGGCGATTACGCGCGCGCAACGATTGTGCGATGCGGTGGCGGCGTTCGATTTCGGCGTGGACGTGCGGGTCAGCGCAAGCATCGGTGTAGCAACGTATCCAACTGATGTGAGCTCAGCGAATGAGCTGCTTGAACTGGCGGATGCTGCGATGTACAACAGCAAGCGGAGTGGCCGGAACTGCGTCTCCTTTCCAGTCGGAGGAACAGATTTCGCACGGTACGTTGATTGCGGCCATTCGGTTCCGGCCGCCGTGTCCCGCGTCCAGGACCGCCGGTAACAGCCACGAAGCAAGCGGGATGCCGACCCGCCTTATTTGGATCACCCCCGATGCTGAACGCCTGATGGGATACTGCGCTCGCGTCAGCAATCCCGAAAATCAGGAAAATCCGAACGTTGCCCAGTTGCTGCGATTTTGCATAAAAAATGGACATTGGTCGGTCTTTGAAATGGCCGATATGTGCATTGAAATGCAAACAACGCGCGGCATCAGCGCGCAAATCACACGACACAGATCGTTTCACTTCCAGGAATTCAGCCAAAGATATGCGGCGGTGCAGCGGATTGAAGAGATTTCACCGCGCAGGCAAGACCTTAAAAATCGACAGTCGTCGCATGACGATCTGCCGCAAGAGACGCTCGCCTGGTTTGCCAAAGCGCAAGAAGAGCACTTTACGCACGCTCGAAAGATCTACGATGAGGCACTGGAAAAAGGCATCGCCAAGGAGTCGGCCAGATTTCTGCTGCCGATGGCCTCAGGCACTACCATCTACATGAAAGGGACGGTCCGGGATTGGGTGCACTACATCGCCCTGCGCTCGGATCCCGGTACCCAACTCGAACATCGCGAACTCGCGCTTGGCTGCAAGGCCATCTTCGTGGAACAGCTTCCCATGGTCGCAGAAGCGCTCGGTTGGCACCAGGCGGGCGCCGAAAACGGGACCACGCCAGCAAGAAAGGAATAGCGCCAGTATGGCAATTACGAAAGGCCGGAAATCGGTCTCAAATTCGACCGCCAAGCTTAATGTGGGCGATCATGCGCCTGACTTTGAATTGGCAATGCACCTGCACGACAAAGACAAATGGAAGTTGTCCGAGCAGCGTGGGAAGAAGAACGTCGTCCTCGCGTTTTACCCCTTTGCGTTTACACCCGTTTGAACCAGTGAAATGCCGGCGTTCGAGAAAGTACTCGGACGTTTTGAGAGCAGCGGTGCCCAAGTTGTGGGCATCTCCGTAGATCACCGCCCTGCCAACGTCGCCTGGGCGCACTCCATGGGCGGAATCACCTACCCCCTTCTTAGCGATTTTTGGCCGCACGGCGAAGTTGCACAACAGTACGGCGTGTTCAGAGCCGAAAACGGAATGTCTGAGCGCGCGGTCTTCATCATCGACAAGCAAGGAATCATCCGTTATATCGACGTTCACGACATTGCCGAACAACCCGACGAAGAGCAAATCTTCGAGGAACTGCACAAGCTCGGGTAGCTTCGCGCGCATTCTGGCATTCGTCGTTGTGCTTGCTGCCGTGTTTTTCACGGCAGCAAGTTCAGCGCGAGCCGGCGACCAGATATCCACGTTAGACCACCGTGTAAGCGCGATTCCTGCTGCGCGCCTCCTGTCCGCACCCCCGGCCGCGCTGGTCGATCCGGCGCGACAGGCCGGCGCGCAATCGCTCGCCCGCTACACGCGCCCGAGTTGGTTTTTTTGGATCGGCATGCAGATTCTTGTACTGCTCTATTTGTGGCGTTCCGGCACCGCAGCGCGTGTGCGCGATTCCTTAAAGCGGTCGCTGCCGTCGCTCGTAGCGGTGCGGTTTGTTTTCGGTGCCCTGCTCGCACTTGCGCTGCAGGTTGCGGCGTTGCCCGCAGAGTTTTACCACTACCGCATCCTGCGAATTATTGGAATCTCAACGGAAGCCCCCGCAGGCTGGTGGAGCGATATTCTGCTGGGTGCGGCCATAGAAATGGCCTTGGTAGGCTTGGCAGTGGTCGTCATCATGTGGCTGGTGGATCGATCGCACTTGTGGTGGATCTACGTGATACTCGGCGTTTTTGCTACGTCGTTTTTCCTTTCGTTCGTCTATCCACTGGCCGTTGAGCCGCTCTTCAACCGATTCACCCTGCTGCCGAAAACAACCGCGCTTGCGATGCGAATCCATGAGCTGTCGCTCAAAGCCGGCATTGGCGACCCGCCGGTTTATATAATGGATATCTCGCGCCGCTCTCGCGCTGGTAATGCCTTTGTCGCCGGCATTGGGCCAAGCAAACGCATCGTTCTTGGCGATACGCTTTTGCAATCCGCAACCGAAAATGAAATCGTCTTCATGGTGGCTCACGAACTGGGACACGATGTGCGGCATGATACGTTCAAAGGCGCGATCTTCGCTGCGTGGATATTTATTTTCGGCGCGGCTCTTGCCGTGCTCATCGCAGATCGCATCGGTTTTCGCAGGGATGACGATCCGCTCGCGCGACTCACCTTGGTTGGCGCGCTGCTCGGCTGTATGTATGTGCTCTTTTTGCCGGCAATCAACGGCTACTCGCGAACGGTCGAATCAGCGGCCGACGCATACGCGTTGCAGATCGATCCCGATCATGTGGCTGGAACGCGGCTATTCGTGCGCCTGTCCGATGAAAGTCTCTCACTCTTATGCCCCGGAAGGTTGGCGCGCATCTATTGGTACACGCATCCACCAATCGGCACGCGCATTAGCGCGATCAACGGCCAACCCAACCCCTGCCCCTAAGATTGTGTCTTGCTGAGCTTGTCGAAGCATGGCGGACCACCCTTCGACATGCTCAGGGTGACACGTTTGGCTTAGCGGACGCTGGTAGGCGGACCATCCTTCGACAGGCTCAGGGTGACAGTGTGGCTCAGGATGACACTATTTAGGTTTAGCGACACGCGTGAGCGAATTACGGGTGGGGGAGGCCGGCGCCGAAGACTTCGGAGGGATCGTTTGCTTTTGCGTAGCCGGACGGAATTATGAAAACCGAGTCGGCCGGTGCGACCGCGGCGATGCTTGTGAATTCAATGCGGCCGCTGTAGTTGGCCGGCTTGATCGTTGCGACGATGCGTACCGGCAGATACTGTGCATCTTCGGCGAGTGAGAGATCGCCGACCGCGTCGGTGAGCGCACCGGTGGTCTTCTGAGCTTTATAGGTGATGTGCAAGTTGGTTGCCGGATGTCCGTTCACGGTGCTGCGGCCGGTAATTGCAACGGATTCCGAAAACGTTTTGTACCCTTGGACCGCCCGTCCCATTTCGAGCATATGCACGATCGAGCCGGTCGCACCTGGAACGGCGGATTCGGCAGAAACAGCAGGCGTCGTTGCTGCTCCCGATTTATTTCCGGCAAATACATAGTACTTGCGACGCGCTTCAGACCACACCGTCGTATTGCCGGTCGTCTGATCGAGCACCGCGCTGATGCCGCCCTGCGGCAAGAATTGCGACAGCAGCGCGTTGAGCGTGGGTTCGACGCCGGGTATCGAGAGGCGCAGCAAGTCAAATCGCAACAGTTGCCCGCGGCTCATCATCGCGATGTCACCGCCGAGGTTCAAGCGCGTGCCGGATACCGTAACTTGCGCAACGATGGTGCCGTGTGCCGTGAAGCCTTGCGAGGTATCTTGAGC
>JALYIF010000007.1 GCA_030775925.1 Vulcanimicrobiota bacterium
ATGGCGTGACAATTCCCGGACCAACCTCAAGCTATCTTGCGTACACCTTGGCGGAACCTGTGGGCGTCGTCGGCGCAATTATTCCGTGGAATTTTCCCTTGTTGCTCGCCAGTTGGAAGGTCGCGCCCGCGCTTGCAGCCGGTTGCACCATCGTTCTCAAACCGGCGCCCAATACGCCCCTGACCGCCATCGAACTCGGCAAAATAGCGCTCGAAGCGGGCCTGCCCGAGGGCGTGCTCAACGTCGTCACCGGCCCGGGCCGCGAACTCGGCCAGGCGTTGGTCGAACATCCCGGCATCGACAAGATTGCCTTTACGGGGAGTACCGCAACCGGCAAACGCGTTGCCGCTACGGCGGCCGCAACCCTAAAGCGCGTAAGCCTGGAACTCGGTGGTAAATCGCCGTCGATCATCTTCGATGATTGCGATGTGGATGCGGCCGTTAACGGTGCATTGTACGGAATTTTTTCCAACGCGGGGCAGACGTGCGAAGCACGCTCGCGCGTGCTGATCCAAGACGCGGTGTACGACGAGTTTGTGGCGAAATTCCGCTCCAAGGGGGAGAGTCTGCGCGTTGGAAATCCCGAAGATGCGCAAACCCAAATCGGCGCAATTACCATGCAAGAACAGTTTGATAAAATTGCCTCTTACTGCGAAGTCGGAGATGAGGATGGCTCGAAACGGCTCTTCGGCGGAATTCGCGCAAATGTTGGTGGCGAAAACGAACGCGGGATGTTCTGGAGTGCGACCGCCTATGAGACGGTACCGCAAAGCCGCTTAGCGCGCGAGGAAATTTTCGGTCCCGTCGTTGCTTTGCTTCGATTTAAAACCGAAGCCGAAGCAATTGCGCTGGCAAACGACTCTGAATACGGTCTTTCCGCAAGTGTGTGGACGCAGAACATTGGGCGGGCGAACCGCGTTACCAAAGCGCTGCGATCCGGAACGGTGGCGATCAACACGCCCTATGCGGTCTTCCCCGGGATTCCGTTCGGGGGGTACAAGCAGTCGGGGTATGGGCGCGAGCTCGGTTTTGAGACGCTGCGGCTCTACAGTGAGACCAAGAGTGTCATCTCCTATATGGGCGAGAAACCTATCAACCCGTTTGGGGTATAACACCACCATCGAACAGCTAAAAATCGGCACGACGTATGAGACCACCTACGGAACGCTCTGGAAGGATGGTACCTACTTCCCGCGCGGCACGTCGGTGCTCGTCGTCGGCTTGCATTTGGATCAGGGTTTTTGCGTTCGCTTCCCCGCCGAGATGGACGGCGAACCGCTCGAAACATGGGAAGACTGGACCGAGACCGATTTCCTTGCCGATGAGGGGACGGTCGAGCCTGCGGAGACGCTGTCTGCAGCCGTGCTAGCCGAGGCTCGCGAGGTGCTCAATGATGCCGAAGATGGCTGCCATTTGCATCTCCACGAAGGCGAAGAATAATCGCGGCATTTGCTCCTTGAATGTGCGCAATCGCCGTACTCGGCTTTAGTATGCTGCGCAGTTGCTATTTGCGGGGACGGTGCGCTAGGTCCCCAGCGTAATCTTCGTATTTGTCAGGGGATTCTGACAGTTCACGTAATTGGTGGGATATTGGCCTGCATTGACACTAAAGCAATACTTTGCGTTGGGATTTCCCGTGCTGAAGGTAGCAACGCCGGTGCTATCGGTGTTAACGGTTTGAATCGGGTTCAGTGGAGTGCTCGTTTGCACGTTGTAATCTTGTGATTCAACGACAGCGACGTTGACTTGCTTGATACCGTTCTGGATGACGGTCACCGAGGCGGTTAGGGTGATCGGAGGAAGCGTGGTGGCGTGTCCCCGTCCTTTGCACCCGGCCCCTGATGCCAGCAACGCGATGCAGGTGAGCATGAGTAAATTGCGTTTCATGATAGGGCACTCCGAAATTCAAAGAAGGCGATAGCTTTGCCTGAGATATTCGCATAGTACTCGCGAAATAGCGCAGATGCAACGCTTCCTGGCCAATGAGCCGGCAGCAGTGCACTCGGGAGTCCGGGATCCAGATAGACGAAGCGCCGGAAATCTTGCACCAGCCAAACCCGCTCGACAAACGCTTGCGCATCGCTGAGCGAGGGGTGTTCTCGCTCGCACCGTAGCCGGTCCGTGTAGAAGTCGATGAACTCGCGATAGGCGTGTGCGATCTTCTCCAAATTCCAAGAACGCTCTAAGAGTTGCCGGTCGCTGAGCGGACCCAGATATTCGGCACCGAAAAGATGAACGCGTTCCTCGAACTCGGGCGTATCGGTGATCTCCCGCATGGCCGCCGTGACGTCGCGGGGCGAGACCCAAGTGGAAGCCGAGAGCGGAGCAAAGCCGAGCAAGGTTAGGTCTTTGCGCAGGCGGTCACGGAGCTCACGCTTGGTCTCGGCGACCGTGTAGGTGACCAGCCTCCAGCGCCCATCCCATTCCGCGGCAGGCTCGTAGATGCGCGGGGAGATCGTCTCGACCCGCTTGATCCCGCGCGGTGTGAGGGCGTAATAGGCCCGGGTTCCCCGCTTTTCCGCTTCGAGCCACCCCTGACGCGACATTCGGGAGACTGCCTGGCGGACCGCCGCCTCCGACAGACCGAATTCCGCCATCAGCGAAACGAGCGAGCCCATCCAGAGCCGGTCGCCGTAGCGGTGCACGAAATCGCCATATAGGGTGAAGATTAGGGAGTTGGGACGGGTAACAGGGCGGCTTTCCAGCTTGACACCTCCCCACAGCGCGGTGGTAGTATAACGGTATTCTCACGGACTCGATAAATTCCGTTATGCTCCGGCTGGTTCGCCGGCTGCTTTTTAGTTTAAGGAATGTGAATGGCTAGGATCTCCACCTTCGACGATTGGGTCGATCTGCTCAAGCAGTGGCAAGACGACATCGGCCTCAATAAAGAGCTCATGGATCGCTACATGCC
>JALYIF010000008.1 GCA_030775925.1 Vulcanimicrobiota bacterium
TTGGGAGCTCGATTCAAATGGACCGGAATCCCGATCACGGGGTGCCTCTGCGGCCGATTTTGAGGATCCGGATTTTCAGTATCCGCAGATGCTCGGTGGTGAAGGCGGTCCGATGTGCGCTCAAACGGGTTGGAAGCCATTGTTTCTGGACTATGTATTTTTGGCATTCAACACCGCCACCGCGCTTAGCCCCGCCGACACGTTTCCGCTTAGCCGGCTTGCGAAGATGCTCATGATGACCGAGTCGGTTATCTCCTTTGCAACGATCGCCGTAATCGTTTCAAGGTCGATAAACATCCTCGGGTAGCGCGGAGCCCATCTCTCTTTGCAAATCATGCCACATCTCGGGCTGCACTCGTGTGTCACCGCGAAATGGATAATCCAGCTCAATAATGAGCACGAACATCGCTACGATGACGAGGGTAAGCCCGGCCGTCATGGTGACTTGCAGTCGCGCGCTTTCCATCCCGAAGAAGAACGTAAAGCCGATCGTGACTAAGGCCCCGATCACTAGCGTCATCCAGAGAATGCGCGGCAGGCTTGTTTCGTTCGCGCTCAGGCGGTCGCGTCGTGCATCAAAGAATACTTGCACCTGCTTGAGACCCGAATCGCGAATTTGCGCTTGCGCCAGGCTGGTTGGATTGAAATGAATGATATGACTCAGAATGTGATGACCAACAAGGTCCGCTTCATGGCTGCTTTCCCCGTGTTGCATGAGCGGCCACTCTTTGCGAACCATGACGTTGATATAGTTCGACAGATCGCCGCGAATGTGGGCTGCAAGAGGGTCGGGCATTCCATACGAAAGGTGATAGAGGTCCGCGACGGCGTTGGCTTCTTTTTGCGCAATCGAAGTTGCAGCGTCATACTCTTGCCAAACCACGATCACGACGAAGGAAAGCAGGACGGCGTAAATGACGCCCACAAGCGAAGCTACGAAGCCGGCGACATCGTTGTGGCGAAGCAGCAAGTCGCGCGCCACAAACCGGCGCATCAGAATGTGGCTGCCACATGTCAGGCAAAGCGCGATGGAAGTCAGGAGTATCGAAAATTGCCAGGTCGGCAGATCGTAGACCCAGTTCACAAGTTTGGCCTTCGCGCGCACGCAAGACCTTGCCTGGGTACGACGCTCATATGAAAGCCGCACTCATTCCGACCGACCGGAACGACGCCGTCGTGCGAGCCGGCAAACACGACGTGTCGCTTACCAACCTCCGCAAATTGTTCTGGCCGGAGCTGGGGCTCACCAAAGGCGACCTCTTAAACTACTATGGGGCGATTTCCAAAGTCTTGCTGCCACATCTGGCAAATCGAGCAATGGTGATGAAGCGGTATCCGCACGGCGCGGCAGGTGAGTTCTTTTTTATGAAACGGACGCCCAATCCGCATCCGGAATGGCTGCAGACGTGCAGGGTAGAGCACGGTTCCGGAAACGTGATTGACTTCCCAATGATTAACGATTTGGCCGCACTGTTATGGGTCATCAATTTGGGATGCATCGATTTGAATCAGTGGTATGCGCGTTGCGACGATATCGACCGGCCGGACTATCTCCATTTCGATCTCAATCCAGGGTCGGCGCCGTTTTCGCGCGTGCGCGACCTTGCACTGATCGTGCGCGACGGACTCACCGGTCTGGGCATGCCGTGTTATGCCAAAACGTCCGGCTCCAAAGGCATCCACGTCTACGTGCCGATTGAGCGCGGCCCAATTCAGAAACAAGTGTGGACATTTGCGAAAGCCTTCGCGCAAGCCGTCGCTAAGAGTCATCCCGATCTCGCGACGGCAGAATATAAAATTGAGAAACGTCCACCTGGCCGCGTACTCGTCGACTATAATCAAAATCGGTGGGGAAGCACACTCGCAAGCGTGTATTCGGTTCGTCCGACTGCGACGGCCAGCGTGGCGGCTCCCGTTACGTGGGATGAGATTGAAGACGGCTGCGCGATTGAAGATTTCCGAATCGACAATATGCCGGAGCGCATTGCGCAGAAGGGTGACCTATGGGCGCCGTTGGCTGCAAAAAAGGGACGGTTTGATTTAAGTAGCTTGGTTTAAGGCGTGACTACTGCTTGTTCTTGCGCGTATTTTCTCGATACTCATCGAGCGACTCAAGCTCGCCTGCCGAGATCAGAATCGCGCTTTGTTCCTTAAACCAATCACGTTTGACCGAGCGCCATAGAGGCAGACCTTTGCATCTCCGGTAGATTAAATAGCCGATGATGCCGAGAATCAGCCAGGATGGGCCCGCGATGCGTCCGATGGGGTGGGTCAACAGCACGAAGATCAGGATCGCAAAGATCCCGAAGAAGCCCAGAACACCGATGATCGGGAATTCAATGCGTATGCCGCGATAGTCCATCGGGATGTTGAGCGGCATCTTGAATTTCCGCGGCGTCGACGGGTCGTTAAAACGCAGCATGATGAGCGCAATGAAAACCAGCGTGTAGCTTGCCGCCGCGCCGAAAGCATATAAGTCGCCTAGGAAATTGAACCCATTGTCACCCTGCACCGCAGCCAAACAGAGAACCACGATCGCAAGGCCGGTGAAGGTAACGATTGAAACCGCCGGGGTTTTATAATCCGGGTGAATTTTCTGGAAGACGCTGGGCAGCAGATTTGATTGGCTCATTGAGTAGGCAATGCGGGAACTGCCAAAGACGCCGGAGTTGCTCGAGATGAGCAGTAAGATCGCACCGAGGACCGGCACGTACAGCGCGGCCAGATATCCGAAGTACGGGATATTTTGCGCGATGATGGCAACGGCTTTGTCGGAATTCTGCGCCGTACCAAGTGTTTGCCAAAACATTTGTCCGTGGGCAAGCGCTTGATCATGCCATGGCTGCATGCCCAGCGCCAAATTCGAATAGGCTAGGGCAAAAATTAAAATCGTCAAGATGAGCGCCACTGAGGTGCGGGGGATGATGGAAGATGGCCGGTGGGTTTCTTCAGCCGCCTGAGAAATTGATTCAAGTCCAACGAACGAGATAATCGCAAGCGAGATCCCGTTCATGAGTTGAAAATTTGTCGGCCATGCAACTTGCATTGAATGGATG
>JALYIF010000009.1 GCA_030775925.1 Vulcanimicrobiota bacterium
CTTCCTCGTACAACGTTTCGAAAAATGCCCCGACGAACGCATCCTCGCGATCTTTGACGGTGACCTCGCATCCGGCACAGAGCGCAAAAATGGCCGGAATCAATGCGACGCCGATGGTGGTGCGACTCGAGATGATACACACGCGTCCGACTGCGTGCGCAGATCGCTCCGGTCGCCCGGCTTGCGCGACGAAGCCGTCCAATGCGTGCAGACTTCCAAGTTCGGATGTGATGGTGGCTTCAAGTGCATCGGTTGTGATCTCAAAGAAGATGCGGTCGAGTGCATACTCGACGACCGGAACGGAGTATCCGGTGCGGGAAGCAATTAGTTCGGTCGCGCGTACTCGTGGCGGAAAATCCGCGTCGGCCCATCGTTGCGCAGCATCTGCAATCGCGCGCATGATTGCCTGGACGCCAAGGTCACTAGCCATGGGTGTGCTGGAGGTCTTCAGCATCCAGTGACCATCCGCGCAGGTTTGCATTGGCATCCCGCCCCAGCAAGACGAAGCCTTCCCCAGCACTCGCACCGAGATCTTCGGTGGAAACCGCTAGGACAGAACTGCGATTGGCAAGATCGTAATGCACCAGCGCGCCGACAATGCCGTTTCCAACTGACTCCCCTGCCACGTCAACAATTCGCGTTCTCAACCATGGCGGAGCGGCCTTGATGCGGCGCGATTCGTTACGGCTCGCCTTTGAATCATAATACTGGCTCGTGAGTTCCGTCATTCCATATTCTGCAACGATGGACGTCGCGTCGACTCCGAAACGGTCGGTAAGTTTTTCATACAGCTCGGTGCGGCTCACCGTGCGGGTGCGGCCTTTAAAACCGCCGGTTTCCATAATGCGCGAACCGGGAGGCAATGCAAACCGCTCGGGCCGTTGGTCAAAAGCGTCCATTAGGCCGAGCAGACCAAAGGCCGTCCCGGCGATGCACACGGGCTGCGATGCCTCAATCGCCGCTTGCAAATCGGTACGAAACGCGTGCGTGAGGAGGGCTTCGCCTTGCACGTACCATCCGGTATGTGCATCGCCACGGTATGCGCTGACGTTGGCCATCATGTAGCCGAGCGAGGACTGCGCGCGCTCCACCGGGTTGGGAACGACATTGAAATAGCGCAGGGCTGCGGAGTCTGCCAGCATGAACCGGTCGAATCCGGCAAGCAGCGCGGCATCATACAAGAGCGGCTTTTCCATATAGTGTGTGCCGCCGCGCCCGAGCGTCGTACCGCTGGTTTCAAATGCCAAAAAGGCCAAACTCGGGTCAAACGTGGTGAGCGGCACATCTTTAAATGCGGTCGTCGGCACGGCCGGAATTGCTTCCCATCGCGCCGGGAGCGAGTGCGTTGTGATGCCCAGAGATGCGCAGTATTGCGCGTACGGACCGTTATAGCGAAGTTGATAGGCGAAGATCCGGAGGGCTAGATGATTGAAAGCGGCATCATCGAGCGCAGTTCCATGTTTGTGCCATGCATGGATGATGCGCAACAGGTCGGCATCTAAGGCATCGGACTCTTCGCGATACTCACTCACTGCGATTTTGTCCAGCGCGAGCTCAGCCTTCCGCTGTTCAAGCCAATGCTAGCCAAACCGCCATTCCAGCGCGCTGATTCAACTTTGAGACACCGGTCGACAACGACATCGAGTCCAGCACGGTCGGCAAGCGCAATGGCCTCTTCATTAATGACGCCGTATTGAAACCAGATGCATCGTGCACCCACGTCGATGGCTTCTTGCGCGACGGCCAGCACCTCGCTGGGCTTGCGAAATACGTCGACAATGTCGGGCGCTCCGTGTGCTGCGGCGTAGGTTTTGAGGTCGGCAAAGGCAGGCACGCCGTCGATTGAGGGGACGGTCGGGTTAATCGGCGCGACCGCAAATCGCCCTTGCGTGCGCAGATAACTGAAGACCGTATAGCTTGGACGCAGTGGTTTATCGGATGCGCCCATCATCGCGATCGTCTTTGAACGCTCAAGAAGAGCGTGAAGCTGCGACGGGGTCTTAAGAATCATGCGATCGCCGCTTCGAGCGCGCGGTCTAGGTCCCAGATCAAGTCACTCGGATCTTCCAGTCCGACGGACAGCCGGATCGTTTCCGGTGCTACAC
>JALYIF010000010.1 GCA_030775925.1 Vulcanimicrobiota bacterium
GGTCTGTTCTTGCACTTGCGTGGCAGCTTGTAAGACCGCAACGATTGTGCCAATTGCGGTTGCCACCAAAAGGATCGGCACACACAAGACACCGGCAACCACGAGCGCTTCACGAAGTAGTCCATCGAAGGAATCCACCGCCTAACGATAGCGGTGACTTATTGCCGGTTTGCTACCGCGGTATTGGCGTGACTACGTTAAATACACGCCCGTGCGTGGCGCAGGGCGCCAGGCGGTTGCCGCCATGAGCGCGGAAACGACGGCGCGCGTCGCCGGCGATTTATTGAGGGTGTAAAAGTGGATACCGGGTGCGCCACGCTGGAGTAGATCCGTCGCCTGCAGCGTCGCATACGAAACGCCCAGCTCCTTGACGGCCTCGGGTTCATGTTCCCGGGCTTCCAACTCCGCAAGCAGTTTGGGCGGCAACTGGGAACCGCACAGTGATGCAATGCGGGCAATCTGCTTGTAATTTGTGATCGGCCAGATTCCCGGCAGAATTGGGACCGTGATACCTGCTGCGCGAGCACGTTCAACAAATCGGAAGTAGGTATCATTGTCAAAGCAGATCTGCGTGACGAGAAACTCAGCGCCCGCCGCAACTTTTCCAGCCAGGTGCTTCATGTCGTCCTCGGCTGAGGCCGCTTGCGGATGGATTTCCGGATAACACGCGGCACCATTGCAGAAATCAAATTCGCGGCGCAGCATGCCAATGAGCTCTGATGCGTACGAAAAACCATTGGGATCGGCCACAAAGTCTGACTGGTCGCGCGGCGCGTCGCCCCGAAGGGCCATAATGTTCTCGATGCCGGCTTTTTGTAGATCGGCAAAGAGTTCGCGCAGGTGGCGCTTAGAGGCGCTCACGCACGTAATATGCGACATGACGGTCAGGCCGATCTCATTTTGGATACGCTTTGATATGTCGATGGTGCGCGCGCGTGTCGAACCGCCGGCACCGTAGGTGATCGAGACATACGCCGGGCGCAGTGAACCCAGCGTCGCGATCGTATCGAATAGGTCTTGCATCCCCGCATCATCTTGCGGCGGAAAAAACTCAAATGAGAAAAACGGGCGGCGGGTTCGCAGCGCTTCACTGATACGCATTAAGGACCTTTAGCGGAAGCTAGACACGACGCCTCCGCAAACCAGCGCCCAGCCGTCGACCATAACAAAGAGCAGCAATTTCGCGGGCAGCGAAATCACCGGCGGACTGAGCATAAACATCCCCAGTCCCATCAAGATCGAGGCCACCGCCAGATCGATTGCCACGAACGGCAAATACAGCGCAAAGCCGATCGCGAATGCACTCCGTAACTCCCCCACCACAAAAGCTGGAATGAGCACAAACGTCGGCGCCTCCTGAGCGCTCGAAACGTCTTGGCGGGCGACATGTGCGAACAGACCGATGTCTTTCATGCGTGTTTGCCGCAGCATAAAGGTGCGCAAGGGCCGCGCTGCGCGCTCGATCATCTGCGACTGCGTGAGCTTGCCATGGCTATAGGGGTCAACCGCGTCGTGCGAAATTTGCGTAATTGTCGGCGACATAATCACGAGCGTGAGCACCAGCGCCAACCCGGTAAGCACCGTATTGGGCGGTAAGGCGGCGGCACCGATAGCCGACCGCACAAGTGAAAGCACCACGACGATGCGCACGAACGAGGTGGACATGACTAGGATGAAGGGGGCGAGCGAGAGGAGCGTGAGTCCGGCCAGAACATCGAGCGGGAGGGTCGCATGCGCGTGATTGGCTACGTTGAGCAGGCTGTTCATGTACCGACGGTACGCTGGGGCGATTACCAGCTTGTGAACGCCGCTTTGTGGACCGAAGTTTAGTCCAGTAGCGAGCTTACGAGTGGGGCATCGGCTTCTGGATTAACTCCGTGATGCGCACGCCAAAATTCTCATCGATGGCCACAACTTCACCGCGAGCGACCAATTTGTTGTTGACCAAAAGATCAATCGGACCGCCGGCAAGACGATCCAATTCTACAATCGAGCCCGTGCCAAGTTTGAGAATGTCTTGGACCATCATTCTGCATTTACCGAGTTCAGCTGTGACCTGCAGCTTGACGTTCATCAGCAAGTCGAGATTTTGCGAGTCCGTCACGCCGTTTTTATGTCCTTCGCTGCGCTGTTGAGGCATTTTAAGGGTTTCCGCCTTTCGAACCATTACTTACGACAAAAGCGTTCCGCTCGCCGAGCGCCCCGCACTCTCCGCTGGCAACGATCCGTCCGGCAAGCTTAAGCGTCGCCGGAGCGCCTACCTTCGTTTCCATGCGAAGCGTCGTATCGGGCTTGAGTGCGAGCAGTTCGCCCGCCTCGATCGAGCCCGCCGCAAACTCGGCCGTTATCTCCAGTTCGACCTCCAGCAAAGCGTCGATGCGCAGGCATGCTTGGGGTGCCGGGGCGGGGTCGCGGGCTAACGCAATGCCGATTCGCGCGTCCACTGGACCCTCAATGAGCAGTTCAAAATAGGTAAGAAAGCCGGATTGCTCGGAAATCCGTTCGACGCGCAGCTGATCTGCCGCTCCGCAGACGGGCGCGAGCGTGGCCGCGATCGAACGGACCGCGCGCCCGAGGACCTCTTCTTCAATTGCCGAGAGTTCGCGCCGGCCGCCGAGGCGCTCGCCGAAGAACGCGCTAACCAGCGCGAGCCCATCGGCAGGGCGAATGATCATTGCGCCATCACTGAGCGGACCGCGCACGCGATAGAGGCGCGCGTCGGCGGTAATGAGTGCCCATGCTTGCGGATTGGGAATGACCGGCTCGAGCAGCCGCACGCCCACCCCGCCGCCGAGTGCCATACGCAATGCTTCGCGAACGCCGTTCGCGACAACGCACGCCGCGGAGACCGGCAACGACGGACGACGTTCAAATAGTGCGGTACGCAAACGGCGGCCGGCGTGTATTTCGACCGCTCGATTGAATGTCAGGCTGGCAATCATTTCAATAGATCCATCGCCGTTTTTTCCACTTTGCCTTGTGCCGAGTGCGCGGCACGTAGTGCGTCAAAGGCCAAGTACGCTTCTTGTAACCGTTCAATTCCCAGGTTGAAATCGACGCGGCTACCTTCTTCTTGATGCGGTGCGATCGCGCCGAAATTTCCGTCTCCAGCGACTCCCATATGCGGCACCACGCCGGGCGGCGCAAGCGATCGCGTAGCGTCAACGGCTTGCAATTGCGTTGCGGCCGAAAATCGCGCGAGGGCTAAGCGCCCGACGCAAACGCGCGTTTGTTCGGGCGCGCCTGTTCGTGGATCGATCGCGGTCCGGCCGTATGTAAGGCTGCCATCCGCGCCGACTTGCAGATCCGCAGTGCGGCCAAGTGCAACATCGACGGGGTCGATGCGCAGCGGAGCGAGTGCGCCGCTGTCCTTATTGTAGCCTTGCACAGGCTGATCGAATCGGTCGACCAACATATTGTCTTGGAGATGAAAGGCGCCATCGCGCGTGTAGACTTGGCGGCCGCGTTCATCGCGCGCAACAAAATACGAGTCCGCTGGCGCTACCGCGCTGAGCGGATCGAGGGTAAACATTGATTTCGCGGTTGTGAGGACGTCATGATGAGTCGCTCCCCCACCCGCAGTATAGGCGGTGCGCAAATCTTGCTGGCGCTTTGCAATCTCATCCAACGCGCGGCTGCTCGAGGGCGAAACCATCATTGGACAAAGCCTCGAATATCGGTTTGAATAGAAATACCGCGCAGTGCAAGAGCATAGCGCGCCTGCGAGAGCGCAGCGGCAACAACTTCTCTGGCTGAAGGCGGGCACAAGGCCACAATCTGCGTTGCACTACCGGCGCTGCGCAGCAAAATCTGCACGCGTCCCCGTTCCCCTTCGAGTGAGAACGATGCATGTTTGGGCGGATTTGGTTTGCAGAACGCGCGTTCTATTTTCAAGGCTAACGTGTTGCGCAACGTCCGGCGCTCCGTTGCGGGCGCACCAGCAAGCGCGCTTGCCGCTCCAATCCGCACGGCGGCGCTTAAAGCGGGAACCGCTTGTCGTGGGGTCATCGCCGGCGTTGGTGCTGACGCGTGCCGTCCTACTTTCGAGCCGGCTGCAATCGAATTATGGACTGACGCCGAACCCTGCGCGCGTTCTTTGTGCATGT
>JALYIF010000011.1 GCA_030775925.1 Vulcanimicrobiota bacterium
GAACGGGCCGTCGCCCGAATCGTCGCAGATCTCGAAGCGGCGAACGTCCTATCAAAGAAGCGCGATGGACGACGAAATTTCTATACGATCCGCGCAGATCTGCCGCTGCGCCATCCGGTCGAAGCGCACCGCACGGTTGCCGACATTCTTACTCTAGCAAGAGACGGTACGGAATGAAGAAGAAGCTAGATAACTCTAAAAGCAGCGAAGCTGCCTCCAAGCTCATTGATGGCAGAATTAAGGAACTGGGGGATTGGCGCGGTGAAACGTTGGCAAAGATTCGTAAACTCATCAAACAAGCAGTCCCCGAAGTCGTTGAGGATTGGAAGTGGCGAGGCGTGCCAGTCTGGTATCATGATGGAATGCTCTGCACGGGCGAGACCTACAAGACCATCGTCAAATTGACCTTTGCTAAGGGTGCGCAACTTAAGGATCCAAAACGACTGTTCAACTCCAGTCTTGAGGGCAATGTCCGGCGCGCGATCGACTTGCACGAAGATGACAAGATCGACGAAACCGCGTTCAAAGCACTCATGCGCGAGGCGGCGTCGCTCAATGAATCAAAAGGCCACTAGTCCACGCTTGAAAGAATGCGGGCCTCATGTTCGACGGGGAAGTTCACTGAATTAGCGATGAAGCAGTGATGGTGTGCGTCCTCATGCAGGCGGAGGGCCATTTCCTTGTCGGATTTTTCAGTTACAGTAACTTCAGGGCGAAGTACAACGCGCGTAAAGTGACCGTTTCCAGCGGCATCGGTCATCATGCTGCCTTCAGCGCGGTCAACATATGCGGTGACGGTAATGCCGTTCACCGCGCAGAGATGCAGGTATGCCAATTGATGACACGCACTGAGCGCTGCAACGAGTAACTCTTCGGGATTCCATCGCGCGGGATCGCCGCGAAACGTTTTATCGGAAGAACCGGCAATGACAGGTTTCGCGCCCGCCGTGATCTCATGATCTCGCGCATATCCGCTGTAGGTTGCCGTCCCGGAGCCGCGATTACCGGTCCAGACCATGGTCGTTTCATAGTGATGATCGTTACTAGCCATAGCCTTATTCTAACAAAAACTCCAAGAAGGTGGCGTTGCTCGAGGAAGTTACTTCTGCGCGGGGTTTGCTTCTAACGACCTGACATAGGTTATTCCGTAAGCCTTCGAAAGGCTCACGACGGTCCCCATATCGCGGGGCATCACAAACTTACGTTTGCCGACTTCTAGGAAAAATCGCTCTAAGGTGCCCGGCATCATCGTGAAAAGTACTTCGCCTTCGGTTGTGCCGATGTTGCGAAACTGGTGCGCTTCATTGCGGGGCAAAAACACGACCGCCCCGGGATTTCCATCGACAACGTGTTTGCCATGCCAAAAGCGAAAATTTCCGCGCGTTACTACAAAAATTTCGTCTTCACGCGTGTGAATGTGGGCCGCCGGCGGACCGCCCCCTGGAGGAACAACTGTGCGTATCGTTGAGCTAAGCCCTTTTGCTTGGGCGTTTGATACCACGACCGTCATTTTGGTTCCGAACGCATCAAACGGCGCTGAGTCGGTTGCGCTGGCTGTACCCGCAGCAAATAAGCAGAAACTAAGTAACCCGATGAATCGAATAGATGTATGCAGCATGGATAGTGCTCCCTTTAGAATTTTCGCTGAAGGACGCGACAGGCTTAGGCATTCCGAGATTGTATCCCCGGGCCTTTTTTTGCTCGCATGTTCGCACACGCACAGGCTACGTCCAGCTAAATACCGCATACTGGGCCAGCGTGTCCCAAGCCACTCAGCCGCACTCTCCTACAGGGAAGCGACGCTCCGCCTTTTGGTGGTGCGTCGGCCTTTCAGTCTTGGTTCATCTGATCCTCGCCTTCTTTTTTGCGCGCCAGATTGGTTATTGGGTGGCCGCGCAGGGCGAGGCGGATAACCAAACAATCGTCACTACGAGCATGCGCCTCGAACGACGCTCGGTGGCGCCGCCTGCAAAAATTCCGCCTCGTCCCAAGGTTGAACCGGTTTTACGGCAACCGCCGCCAGTTGCCCACACAGCCGTTGCTCGGCCTCGCCCCCACGAACTTGCGCGGCAGACGGCACTCGCACCGCCTCAACCGCCGCCGGTGGCACATCCGAGCCGCGCGTCCTCACTCGCGGCACAATTGACGCACGACCAAGAACTCTTTTCCAAAACCATCTCGCAACTGCGGGGCTCCAACAATCCGCTGACGGGAACCCAAAATCCAGGGGGCACAACAGGCGCGCGACACTACAAACTTAATCTCAATGGACGCTTCGGCGAACCGCATGCCGAAGGATATCTTACACCTCTTGACCGGTTTCGTGAATCAGGTGCGCGGCACTATTATTTCGTTCGGTATGAGGTTGAGTATGCCGACGGATCGCAAGAGCGTGGCGATGTGCCGTGGGAAATTAGTTTTCCAGCAAACGATGATCCGTTTTTGCGCGATCAGCACAACATGCCGCTGCCGGGACCACCGAGCACATTCGTTGGTGACGTTGCCAACATGTCGCCGCTCATCAAGAATTGTTACGACCATCGTTACGCCTCGTGCCCGATCGAACACGAGTAGTCGACCGGTCGCTAAGGCAAAATGAGTTGCGGCGGCGAAAGCATTTGGAAACGTGCAGTTTAAGCAAGAGGCTACGATGAAATTCATACTGGGAATTATGGTCTTAGCGGCGGTGGTGCCGCTATCTGAGGTACAAGCGTCGGCAACGGTCGCACCGCCGGCTTCCGTTCACGTTTCGATGGTTGAGAAAACTTCGGCAAGGCGCTTTAAGCGCGGCGTGCGGCGTTCAGCTCACAAGGTAAAGCATTTCTTTCACCGCGCGGCAGGCAAGCATTAAGTAGCAACCTGCTCGAGTTTATTTTGTAATGCAAGTGCGTCTCCCGTCGCGGCGCCGCTTGCCGTGTTGTCGAAGATGCACCAGGCATTCGGTGTTTGGCTTAGTCGTCGCGCGAGCTCCGCGATTCGATCTGGGCCGTATGCAGAATAGTACATTCGCGGAGCTCCGTGCAGTCGAAAGTACGAAAACTGGGCGCTGCCTCCAGGCTCGTCGCCACCTGCAACGGCCACCGGATCGGCAGCGACGCGACACACATCGATCGCTTGCAACCAGCGCTCGATGCCGGTTTCGAACCAGCTCGCGTGCCGCGGTTCAAGCGCAATTTTTCCCACATACATGGCTCGCAGTGTAGAGAAGAATTCTTCTGCGACCGCGCGCTCGTAAGCCAATTTTGGCGGCAGTTGGATCAGAAGCATGTCGCGCTTTTGTCCCAGCGCCGATGTTTCGTCGATGAAGCGCCGAAGTGAATCCTCGCAAGCGACCAGTTTGCGCACATGCGTGATCTCCTTTGGAATTTTCAGCGAGAAAGCAAAATTCTCCGGTACGCTATTTGCCCAACGTTCGTAGGTTGATGCGCGGTGTGGCCGGTAAAACGTCGAGTTGATCTCGGCGCAATTAAATACGCCCGCGTAGCGTTGCAGCGCGGTGCCTTCTGTAGAAAATGCTTCTCGATTTACTTTTGGAATGTTCCACCCGGCCGTTCCGATTCGGATAGCGGTGGAAACGGCGCGTTCGCGCGCTACGCTAGGAATGAGAAGATCGGTTGCGGATAGAGCGCTATTCCTCTTCGGGATAGGCGCCCCAGCCGTTATATCGTCCGCCAAATGGGGATATCGCAGCGGTTGCTTGCGCACGTGCCTCTTTTAGTGTCGGAGGCGTCATCACCATCGCGCGGCTCGCCATCACTTCGTTCGCGCCCTCCATGAGGGAGTCGACCTCAGCAGAGCTGACTTGAAAACCTGCCTTCGCCAATGCTGCCGCGCCACCGCGCGCTTGTTCGACTGAGTCAAAATTAATATAAAATGCGGTTTCGAATTCTGCGGAGAGATCTTCGCCGCTTTCTTGCAACTGCTCCAACTGCTCGTTATCTCGTGCTTCTTCGAGTTCTTCGCCGCGTAGTGCGTAGCGGTCATAATTCTCCCACGCGGGGTCCGCTGCGCTTTGCACGTCGCTTCGAAACGCAAGCGTTGCAATGGCGTTGCGTACGATACCGTCAATCCCCGATTCGGCGGCGTACCCATACAAGCGGAACACGCCGCCCCCGCTCACCGTACATGCT
>JALYIF010000012.1 GCA_030775925.1 Vulcanimicrobiota bacterium
TAGATCCACAACGGCCTGCCACAACTATAACGACGCAAACTCAAAACCCTGGATCCGGTCGTTTTACCCACTATAGAGATCATCGCGTAATTACAGTGAGAGAGGTAGCACGCCTACAAAGTTTTCCCGATAATTTTCGTTTTTTTGGCTTTCAATCCGTCCAAAGAAGGCATGTTGGTAATGCAGTCCCTCCATTGCTTTCACAAGGTATTGCATCAGTACTACTTCCACTCATTGATAATTAAGATCTGTTGGTTTATGGCGATGGACAATAACAGTGACACCAAGGATATAGCATTACAACGGCTGAGTGCCCTTATCTACGTGTTTGGCATAAATAAACGCATATGGACGTTTTTTGGAGAAGACAGTGACTTTAGCGTGTCTAGCGGCTGCAATTTATTGCAGCTACAACAATTCGTACTAGACCTTAAAATATCAGATCGCAAGTGGACGGCACTTGAGGAACGATTCGGTTTTAATCAACGCCTTTCCTATGAAGAAATTGCTATCAAATTAGGTGGTGTTAGCCGTGCCCGGGTACAACAAATCATCAGCAAAGCAGTAGGACATATAGAAGATCGATTAGAGATTATAGCACCGATTCTCTATGTTCTTGAATCCCAAGTGCGCACTTTATGGCTTCCTGTTGATATAAATTCTATAAATACTGTAATCTATACCTGCCAAACAATATTACCTGAAACAGGTTGGGCAGATACGCAAGGATTGGACATTAGACGCCTTTTATTAATTTTAAGGGCGCTTGTTGATACACAGAACAAGCCTATACAAAAGGCATTACCTAACATTACTTACATTGCGTGTTCGATTCCACCTGTAATACTCAAACATCCTCTAGTAGCCAGCGAAGTGAAGGAAAAGCAGCACAAATGGACATATGAGGAGATAGCTGAGTATATCTTAAACAAAGCAGATGGACCACTTCATTATAAAGAGATAGCCAATCGGGCTGAACAACTTCAATTACATCATAATTTCAATTTGAAAAGCATTCATAATGTACTACTCAGCAAAGCCAACAAATTTGCTCACATCGGTCAAGGCACATACGGTTTGATAGCACGGGGATTGACAGCCGTAGATGCTTATACGGATATCATAGCGGAAACATTGAAAGCATCTCAAAAGGCACTTACTTATGGCGAATTATTCCAGCGCGTTAATAATAAACGTGCAATCAAAAAACAGACATTCCAAATGACGCTTGATATGCACCCGCGTTTTTACTACTCGCGAGAAGGTACCTATGGGCTAAGAGTATGGTTGCCACCGCGTACAAAACAGACATTACGCACACCCAGGTGGTTGGTAGAAGAACCTGGGTCATACGAGCGTGTAGAGCGAGCATTAGAACGCGGTTATGACATCGCGAATATAATAGCGCAAGATATGTAGGATACAAAGCATGGCATTAGATAACGGAAAAAACGGACAGGGAAAGAATGGTTCCGGGGCGGCGCTGCATCTGGCAGCGGCACCCAAAGCGGGAATGCCGGAGGTGCGTAAGCGGGTGGCGATGGGGACGGTCGTGCGCGGCAGTTTGCAGGCCGGCATCCAGATGAAACTGACCGGCACACATTCCGTCGAAGACATCCGGGCCGGCAAGTTCGTCGTCATAGAAGGCGCGCAGCACGAATTCTTTGCTATGATTACCGATGTGGCACTAGATTGTGTTTCCCCCGGCATCCTCGCCGACCCGCCGAACGAAGAAGACGATTTTCTCAAGCAGGTGCTCGCCGGCACGTCCACCTTCGGCACCGTCACGCTCAAGCCGCTCCTCATGCGCCCCAAAACGGCTGTGGAGTTTGAGCCGGTCAAGACGGTCCCCACCCACTTCAGCCGCGCCGGGGAAGCCACGCAGGACGATATTGCGGCCATCTTCGGCGCGGAGACGGAGGGCGGCAGCCATTTTCACATCGGCGCGCCGCTGGACATGGACGATATCCCTGTCTGCTTGGACCTGGACAAATTCGTGGAG
>JALYIF010000013.1 GCA_030775925.1 Vulcanimicrobiota bacterium
CGCATGCGCAAATCGTTCAGCACAAAAAGAACTTCGGCGCCCACTTCCTTGAGGCGCTCGGCGACTTCGTGCGCCTTTCCGCTTCCGGTGAGATATCCGGGATCGACCCGATCGCGCTTTTGCACGATTCGCTCGATAACGCGCGCTCCGGCAGCATCAATGAGCGCTTCAAACTCCGTCAGCTCCGCTTCGAGCGATTGATGGCGCTCGTGCAAGTCGACCGCAAGGACGATCGCGGGAACCTTTGCTTTTCCGCTCACCGTGCGAGAGGCCCCAAACGTGCGATCAACCACGCGAGTCCCGCATTGTAGCGTGGGCCGGGCCGCTCCAAAATTTCGCGCGGCTCAACAACATACACGTGGTGCAAGGCAACGGCGCGGAGCGAACGCCAGGGTTCGGTGTGCAACGCGCCCATGAGGCCGGTCGACGCATCCGTGACAATAATATCAGGTTGCAATCTCAACAATGCTTCAGCACTGTAGGGTGCATAAGCAGCACGCAGATTATCGGCGGCATTGCGTCCGCCTGCTTGCCGTATTAACTCCGCGATATACGAAGCGCGGCCCGTCGTGTAGATGGGTGAAGTGTCCAGCACGACGAACACCGCCGGCCGGTGCTTATAATGAATCGAGCGATGCAGTGCACTCGTTCTTTTGCGCAGCGAGCCTTCGAGATTACGAGCTATGTCTGCGTGGCCACTCATTGCGCCAAGCGATTCCAGATCAGTAAAAATATCGTCAAACGAATCATCACGCAGCAACAGCGTCGAAATGCCGGCTTGGCGAAGCGGCTGCAGTAAGCGCTCCTGAGATGGAATGCCCACCACCAAGTCGGGATGCAATTGGACGATACGCTCCGTGTCGATGCTCGAAAAATTCCCGACCTTTGGGAGTTGATGTACCGCCGGCATTTGCGCGCTGAACTCGTCCACGGCAACTAATTGCGGGCCAGCACCAACAGCGAGCAGATCTTCGGTGAGCGAAGGCATCAACGACACAATGCGCTGGGGTACCTGGTGAGCGGCCTTGAACTCCGGTTCGCTTTTGGAGCACGCCGCCTGCGATACAAGCAGCAGCACGGCTAGAAAAATCGCCTTTGACACGGGCTAGCGGATTCGCGAACCAGGAGAGCCCGCCTGCGCTTGCGTAAAGGGGATCGTTCGCATTTGCGCGTGGGAAGCCGGTTTGATGCCGGCACGGTCGCGCCACTGTAAGCGGGGAGCCGCTCTAAAGTCACTGCTCGGAGACGGGTGGGAAGGCTTGGGGCACGATGGCTACGATCCGCGAGTCAGGATACCAACGCATTTGCTGCTTTTGTTCCATCCTCGCAATAAGGAAGGTAAGCATGTCATTTCGCGTTTCGCTGCGTGCGCTGTGCGCCGCATCGGTTTTTATTCTCACCGCCGCCGCAGCGGCCTCCGCACAAACGATGCCGTCGCCGTCTCCCTCGCCGTTAAGCGAGATCGGCCACGTGCAAACGAGCGACCGCTCTTTAGAAACCGTCACCTCTGCGGCCCGGACAACCTACGTCGTCACCAAAGAGCAGATGTTGCGCAATGGATACCGCAGCGTCGCCGATGCCATCGCATCACTACCCGGCGTTGAAATCTCACACTATGGTGGGGTCGGCAGCAGCGTCCAGCTCGGCGTCCGCGGAAGCGGCAGCACGCAAGTTCTCGTGCTCATCGATGGGATTGCAGCCCCTGGATCCTTTGCCGGTTCGGTCAACCTCGGAGTCATGCCGATTAGCGGCGTGCAGCGAGTTGAAGTCGTAGAAGGCGGCGGCTCCACATTGTATGGAAGCGGCGCCATCGGCGGCATCATCAATATTATCACCGACGCACAGCAATCAAAATCAAACGCCGATTTGCTTGTCGGCTCCTTCGGCGATCAATCGCTTAGACTTGGAACCGGCGCATTCGCCTTCGAACGCACCATTGTGAAAAACGCCTATAGCCTGCCCGACAGCACCACGCGTTTGAACTCAGATTACATGGCAACCACGCTTCACGCCGGTTTGAATCGCACGGTGGGATCAATTGAGCTTGCATTGCGTGCGGGGATCACCGATGATCATCTCGGCGCGCCAGGGCCCAGTGCTTTCACCTCCATAACAAGTCGTGAAAACGATGTCAACGGTTACTTCAACGTCGCGCTATCACACCGCACCGCGCAGGCGCGCAGCACGTTGCAACTCGGTGGATCGGTTCAACAAATTGGATTTGGCTGCGACGCGGTGAACGATCCAAACTGCTTTCTGCCCAGCGTTGCGGTAAGCCGCGAGGGAAGCTCGAGCCTAAATTTTCGCAATGAAGTAACCGGCGCGGCGAGCAAATTGCTGTACGGTATCGATCTTTCGCGCGGCGTCGTACGCAGTGACAGCGGCGGGACCGCAACCCCTGGCGTCAGCACGAACGCGCTCGCGCAAGCTGCCCTCTACGTTCAAGATACCGTGTACTCGGGAAATCGTGGGCGATTCTATGCCGGCTTGCGCGCCGAACGCGATGGTGCCCTCGGCGGTGAAGTATCGCCGTCGCTCGGTTTTATCGCACCGCTTTCGCCGACCATGTCGCTTAAGGGTAATTTCGCGACCGCGTTTCGGGCCCCAAACGCGAGCGAACTGTATTTTCCCGGATACGGCAACCCCGGACTGCATGCCGAACGCGCACAGGTTGCGGATCTTTCGATCTCTGACGCGCACTTGCTAGGGGGCACGTCGCTCGGTTGGTTCACAAACCGCACGAACAACCTCATCGTACCTACCTTGATCGATCCGGTTACGTTCCTCTTTGCTCCGGAGAACATCGATCATGCGTCGCTGCAAGGTTTCACCTTTGAAACCCGCACGGTGCCGTTCCATCATATTACCGTCGCGCTCAATGTCACCGACCTCTATCGTGCTACGGATCTTGATGCGCAAAAACGCCTGCCGAACGACCCGGTCATCTCGGCCAATCTCGCACTCATTTACACCGGGACGGCTCAATCCGCGATTGAAAGCGCCGGCATCTCACTTCGAAGTCTCGGCGCGCGCGGGCCAGTTCGTTTCTCGCAACCGGCTTTCGATCAGCCGGTAGCCTTTACGAACGTCGATGCGTATGTGCGCTGGCATCTTTCAAAAGAGTTGCTCTTGAGCGTGCGCGGCCAAAACCTGGGCAACGAACGGTTTGCTGAAGCGAGCGGCTTCCCGATGCCGGGGCGCGCATTCGCCCTCGAACTCTCGACCCACTAAGATGACCGGATAGCGCGGCGTGCCGATGCGACTCGCCGCCGTCAGCAGCATGACGGCGGTAGCTCTCCTCGTGAGTCTCTGCGTCGGTGCGGCCGCGCTCGATCCGCGCGAGGTTGCAAATGCACTCATGCATCCGGGCGGTCATTCCGACGTGCATACCATCGTGTGGCAACTCCGTCTGCCGCGCATTTGCATTGCAGCACTCGTTGGAGCCGCACTGAGCATTGCGGGCGCGATTCTCCAAGGCATGTTACGAAATCCAATCGTCGATCCGTATCTCACCGGTGTAAGCGCCGGCGCTGCTGCAGCAATCGCACTCGCGGTGGTCAGCGGCGTCGCGGCTCCAATCGTTCCGGCGCTCGGCTTTATCGCAGGCCTCGCAACGGCCGTGCTGGTTGCCGTGCTTGCAAGGCGCGGCGCCGGCATCGACTCTATGCGTCTCATTCTGGCTGGGGTTTCGCTCTCGGCGTTGTTTGCCGCATTGGTCACCATCGTGCTCACGCGCATCGAGCAGGGCGCAGCCGCTTCAACAATCCTGTCTTGGCTAGCCGGTTCGCTGGCGGGGCGAGGGTGGCACGAAATTCTCTGGACGCTTCCGTATTTGATTGCCGGATTTATCTTAGCCGTGATTTCCATTCCAGCGCTCAACGTACTGCGACTGGGTGACACCCGGGCCAAGGCGATCGGCGTAAACGTCGATCGAGCGCAATGGACGATTGTGGCATCGGCTTCGCTGCTAACCGCTTCCGCGGTAGCGCTCGGTGGAATCATCGGGTTTGCCGGCTTGATCGTCCCCCACATGGCGCGACGCATCGTCGGCACCGATGCGCGCAGCTTACTCCTCTTCAGCGCAATTTTGGGTGCCGGATTTATGGCGCTTGCGGATGCTGCGGCGCGGACGCTTTTTGCGCCCACGGAAGTTCCCATCGGTGTGCTGCTGGCGTGCATCGGGGTACCGACGTTTCTGTACCTGTATCTTCATCAAGGACGGCGTGCATCATGATCGAAGCACGGGGGCTCTGCTTACAAATCGCGCAGCGCCCGCTCTTACGCGAGGTGCACTTTCTCATTCGCCCCGGTGAACTCGTTGCGATCCTCGGGCCAAACGGCGCCGGCAAAACCACGCTGCTACGTGCGATAGCCGGCATGCACGCGATCGACGCAGGCAGCCTTCTGCTCGATGGAACTGCGCTGAGTCAGTACAACGCAACAGAGCGGGCCCAACGCATCGCATTTATGATCAGCGAGGATACTCCCATCGAATCCGTCACGGTGCGTGATGCGGTAGCCGCGGGACGCTACGCTCACCATCGGTGGTGGGAGTGGCGCGAGCATGAGCGCGACACGGCAACGATTGAAGCGGCGTTAGCTGCCGTCGGAATGAGCACGTTTGCGACACGCGATTTCGAAACACTTTCAAGCGGCGAGCGCCAACGCGTGTGGCTGGCAATCGGTCTCGCGCAAGAAGCGCAAGTGTTGCTGCTGGATGAACCGACGAGCCATCTTGACATCCGCGTCTCGCACGATATCCTCCATTTGCTGCGCATCCAAGCGCGTTCTGGAAAGAGCGTTGTTTGCGTTTTACACGACATGAACGAGGCGCTGGAATACGCGGACCGTATCATGGTGCTGGGCGATGGCGGGGTGCTCGCATTTGATACGCCCGAAATGATCGTTCAAAGCGGCTGCCTTGAAGCCGCCTACGGAATGCGGCTGAGCCCGCTTCGCACTTCTCAAGGCGCACTGCGTGTGTTTGCCGTTCCCAAGGACGCACCATGAACCCACACGCGCTCACGCGTGTCGGAACGCCGCTAAGCTCGCAAGGACGAGCACTTCGGTGACCACGATTAAATAGCCGTAGACATCGCCAACGAGCCCGCCATCCAACCGCCGTGCAAGGCGCCGGGCAAACCATGGGTTTAGCAACGGCGCAACGATTGCGATTGCCCACGCCCACGGTCCCACATAAACCGACAGCGCAAGCAACAGGACTGCGGCCACAACGAGCACGGCAATGCTGGGGCGACTCTGGAATTGGCGCGTCACCGCACCGCCGCGTGCATACGGAATAAAGAACGCATTTGGAACCGTTGCCAAGCGCCCCACGCCGCCCGCAAATGCTAGAACAATCGGAAACTGCCATCCGGCGAAATCCCACAACGCGCTTAGCCATACGCTACAGAGAATGACCATACCGGCCAGGGCAAACGTGCCGTGCCGCGGATCCTTGAAGATCTCCAAGCGCCGCTCGGCACTCGCGGTGACGAACAGTCCGTCGCACGAATCCAAAAAGCCATCGACGTGAATGGCTCCCGTCAACAAAATAGGAAGCGCAAATGCAGTGCACGTAACGAGCGCGTGCGGCGCCACAAACGATACGACCCACGCAAGCGCGCCAGCAATACCACCGACGAGCATGCCGATGAGCGGGAGAAAGCTGATCGCATAGGCATCGGGCGCTGCCTCGACCGAAGCCGCGCCTGCGGGAATGATTGTGAAATATCCAAGAGCGCTCAAGAAGCCCGCGAGCGTACGCTTCATGAGACCGTGAGGGCCTCCGGCTCGGCAGACGCGGTTGAAACACCGGCTTCAGCAAACGTTTTCATCTCGCGAATCATGCGTGCCGCCGCTTCAATAAACGGAAAGGCGAGCGCCGCACCCGTCGCTTCGCCGAGCCTCAAATCGAGATCGAACAGCGGTAAGAGACCCAGGTGCCGCAACACGTAGGCGTGTCCCAGTTCGCGCGAACGATGCGAGGCAATGCAATAGGGAACGACTTCGGGAGCGATGCGACTGGCAACCAAAGCCGCCGCCGTAACAATGTATCCGTCGAGAATGATGGGGATGCCGGCCTGAGCCGCGGCCAGCATAATGCCGGCGAGTCCCAAGATTTCAAATCCGCCGACTTGCTGCGCACACTGGTGCCAGTCATCCTTATCACAGCGTGCCACGCCGGTGGCCACCGCCGCGATTTTGCGCTGCAAGGTTGCATCATCGACGCCGGTTCCGCGACCGACGATATCCTCAGGTGCCGTGCCAGTAAGCGCGCAGATCAGCGCCGCAGCGCTAGTGGTATTCCCAATGCCCATCTCGCCAAGGGCGATAATTTCCAACTGCTGCGTGCCCTGTAAGCGCTCGAAGAGCGCAACGCCGGCTTCGATGGCTGCATCGACTTGCGGCGCAGACATGGCCGGCCCTTGTACAAAATTTCGTGTTCCGCGGGCAATGGGAACGTTTATCAAATTCGGCGCATCCGCGATTTCTGCGGCAACACCGAAATTCGCCACGTACACTTCCGCACGGACGGTACGCGCGAAGGCGCTAATTGCCGCGGTGCCGCTCAAAAATCCGCCCACCATCTGCGCCGTGACTTCGCAGGGGTAGGCACTCACCCGCGCTTGTGTGACGCCATGGTCGCCTGCGCCGATGACAATCACGCGGCGTTCATAGTTGGTGGTGGGAATCATACGCGCGATAGCAGCTAAACGTTCGGCCAACTCTTCAATGCGTCCGAGACTTCCTACCGGCTTTGTTAATTGGTCGATGCGCTCGCGGGCGAGAGCTGCGGCCTCCCGGCTGACGGGCTGCACCGTGGCGTGAAAGGTCATGCGCCTTTCTTGCAACATTTGGCCACCTATGTCCCTTACGTTGATTACCGGTCCCGTACGCTCGGGCAAGAGCACCTTTGCGCAACACCTGGCCGAACAGACCAGCCTCGCCGTCATCTATGTTGCACCCGCGGGCCGCGATCCAGAGGATCGTGAATGGGAGGGACGCATTGCGCGCCACGCCGCCGACCGCCCCGCCCACTGGACCGTCGTCGAGACCAGCGCCATGAAGACGCATGAACTGTGCGCGTTCCTCGCCGCATCGCCGGCGGATCAGTGTTTGCTCGTCGACTCCCTTGGCACGTGGCTTGCGTGTGCCATCGACCGCCGCCGCGACAATATCGAGCACACTTTTCTTCAGGCAAATCTGGACCTAGAATCTGAGGCACTAGAATTGGCCGGCGCCCTGCTCGCGTGCAAGGCGCAGGTCATTGCCGTGGGGGAGCAGGTTGGGTGGGACCTCGTGCCTGGGTCCGCGGTTGGACGCCTCTTCCGGGACGTGCTGGGGCGTCTCCAGCAGCGGCTAGCCCTTTCCGGAGAACGTGCCTATCTCGTAGTCTCCGGCCACGCAATCGACTTACATGCCGCCGGAGCCCCGGTTTCTGCCACCTGACGCATCCGGAGCCTTCGCAATTTACCAACTGTCGAACGGGACTGGGGCGCACGCTTGGAACTCAAGGCCGTGTTACACGCGCGTTTCATGAGTAGGAGCAAACCGATGATGCACACCGAACCAGCCAAGATGAGCAACGATCCGCTGCGAGATTTCCTGATGCTGCCCTACGGTGAGCTTGAAGAGCTCAATTTGCGCGCCAAACAGCAGCGCAAAGATCGGGTGACGGCGCGTCAAGTCGCCGAAGAGCGCCTGACTTACTTGACCGACGAGAAGCGCATTAAAGCCGTAACCGTGCTCTTCAGCGATCTCGAAGGCCGTTTGCACATGCTCGACTACGACAAGAAATTCTTGCTCAAAAACAGCGACAACTTGACTTTCGATGGCTCATCGATCCGCGGATTCACGCCGCAGCGCGAAAGCGACCTGCGCTTGATTTTGGATTGGAGCGCCTTTTACTGGGCGCCCGCCGATGTGTTCGGGCCGGGCAAAGTGTTGGTCTTTGCCGACGTCATCGATCGCGACGGCTCGCCGTTTGCGGGCGACATTCGGGGCATGCTTAAAAAACTCTCGGCCGACTATTATAAAAAAGAAGGCTACACGCTCAACGCTGCTAACGAGATCGAAGGATTTTTGTTCCAGGGCTTAGATGCCGAGCGGCGCTTCCATGAAACCGGAAAATTCGAATACGTGCACACGGGCGGCTACTATCATTCGCTACCCGGCGATCCACTACGCACCTTCATTGATAGCGTTGCGGAAGTGCAACGTGCGATGGGCTTTGAGAACGAGAAAGACCATCCTGAAGTAGCGCCGTCGCAATTTGAAATCAATTACAGTTACGGCGAAGTCGTGGCTGCGGCCGATCAAATTCAATTGTACAAACTGATCTGCCGTCAAGTTGCTACCCGCATGGGCATGACGGTCAGCTTCTTGCCCAAGCCCGTCGTCGGCGTTAATGGTAGCGGCATGCACACCAATGTGTCGATCAGCAAAAACGGTAAGAATCTATTTTGGGACGCACGCGGCCAAGAAAAGATCAGCCCGTTTGCGTGGCAGTTTGTCGACCGCATTCTGACCCACGGTTCAGAAATGTGCCTGTTGCTCAACGCCAGCGTCAATGCGTACCGCCGGCTCGACCCGCATTTCGAAGCGCCGAATCAGATTAAAGCCTCCGCAGTCGACCGGGGTTCGATGATTCGCATTCCCATCGGCAACGAAGGCAGTGCGCGGGTTGAAGTGCGCTCGGTCGGCCCCGACGCGAACCCCTACATGGTACTGCTCTCGGTCTTTAAGACAGGCTTGGAAGGCTCAACCAGCAAGGTGAAAAACTTGCGCCAAGCCGATCGTTATCTTCCCGACAACATCTACGATGCACTCACGGCGTTCCGCACATCGGATTGGACGACCAAACTCTTAGGGGCAGATGTCAAAGAACGCTACGCCGATCTCAAGCAGGCCAGCGCCGATCGCTGCGCACGCTTACTGGGCACAGTCGTAAAATCACAAGAGGTGCAATTCCACCACGAAGTCTACAACCAATACCTCTGGAACCAATTCTAAAGTAGAATTGTCATGCTGAGCTCAGCCTGCGGTGAGCTTGTCGAACCGTCGAAGTATGGTTTACCACCCTTCGACAAGCTCAGGGTGACACGGTACTAGCTCAGGGTGACACGGGATTTGCTCGGGGCGATGGTGCAACTGTGCGAGGGTCCAAAACCGTGTCATGCTGAGCAAAACCCGTGTCATGCTGAGCTTGTCGAAGCATGACCCTTCGACAAGCTCAGGGTAGGGTGACACGGTGCGGTGCGGCGAAGCGTGCGTACCATGAAGATGCTTCGAACCATCGCCGCCTCGGGTGTACTG
>JALYIF010000014.1 GCA_030775925.1 Vulcanimicrobiota bacterium
GTCGCAGCGGAGATACAACGCACGCTCCAACCCCTCCAGGACCGCAAAGCTCGATGTTCGATTCGTCCGCCAGTCGGCGATCAGCAGTGCCTCGCCGTAGTCCACCGCAATGAGGCGGCTCGTCTTATGAACCTCGTTCCATACCGACAGCGCTTCCGACAGCGGTAGCGTGTACGCCGCCACATCGCGCGCGTCGGCGTATTCGAATGTGAAGTAATACGCAAGCCCGCGGGTTGCATCATCATCAAGCTGATAAACACAACGGTAGGACTCGTGCGGGTCGACACGCGTGAGGCCGATTGATTCAGCATTATCGAAATTTGGACTGAACCGGTCGAGGCGAATTCGCCCTGAGGCATCCGGCGGCCGAAGGTGGACGAGCTTGGAAACAAGCTTTGCCATCGCCGGATACTCCAGCGGATTCTCGCCCGGGAAACCCCACAGCATGTTCCAAGACACCGCAATATCGAGCTCTTGACACCACTTGAGAAGCTGGACGTTCTGCAATGCGCGTACACCCTTGCGCATGAGCGCAAGCACCGGCGTGCTTAAGCTCTCAATTCCCGGTTGAATTGTATGGATACCCGCAGCTTTGAGCGCACGAAGCTGCTCTTTCTTGAGGTTGGCTTTCACTTCATACAAAAGATCTAACTCGAGATTGCGCCGCGCGAGCTCCGGTACAAAATTTGCGAGATAGCGCATATCCATGATGTTGTCGACGGCGCCGATTGATTTCGTACCGTAGGTATTTACCAAGCATTCCAATTCGGCAATGGCTCGCTCGGGTGACTTGCTGCGAAAGGCCATTGTCGTTCCATTGAGACCGCAAAACGTGCAGTGCTGTTTTGCGCCCCACCAGCAACCGCGTGCCGTTTCGAAAAGCAATCGTGGCTTCCAGGGCGCGGGAACATCGTGGGCTGCGAATTGATCGAAGAAATCAGCAAAATCCGGATAGGGCAGCGAGTCCATTGCGAGCATTGCCGGCGGTTCGCCCGCATAGCCCTCAGCTTGGACAACATCGGGGGCGCTGCGAGTAAAGACGCCCGGTCGAGCATCGATCGATTCTGCTGCGAGCAGTTTTTGCATAAGGTCGACAATGATGTGATCGGCTTCGCCCGATACGACGGCATCGATCCATGGGAATGACTCCACCAGCGTTGCGCCCATGACACCTTCGCAATTGGCGCCTCCAAAAAGAATTTTCAGATGGGGCGCTCGCGCTTTCAGCATCCTCGCAAGCGCAAGCGAGGCTACGTGTTGCTGAAAGACGCTGGTAAATCCAACCACGCTGGGGCTATGGGCGAGAATGCGCGCGGTCGCCGTCTCAAGAAATGAAGCTGCTAACCCGCGCGCGGACCGGACCTCCGCGGCGAACGCTGCCCCATGCGGTGCCAAGTAGCGCTGCGTAAACGTGTGGTCGTTCGCTTGAGATTCGCTATCAAGTTCGGCTGCGAACACCCATTCGCCGATTAAGTCCGTTTCGCGCGTTTTGCAGATCGAGTCGTACGACCCGTATCCCAGCAACTGCGCAAATGAAAGGTTGAGATATTCGACCGTGCTACCGATACCCGCGGCGGTAAGCGCGCTTTTGAGCAAACTTAACCCAAGCGAGGGATGTTCGGTCGCCGCAAAAGGCATGCTGACAAAAACGACCTCAGATCGCAAGGGTAATCGTCAAGCCGGCACTCCTAGGTTCCCGCGCCGCCCGCTCAGCGGATTGTGATACGCCAAATACGCTAGGCGTGATTCGCCGGCCTTGCGACTTGTGATATCGTGCAATGTTCCGATCACGTGTGTGAGTAAACCCGTTTCATCAAAAAAGAATGCAGCCCGTTCTTGCACGAAGCGGACAACGCCGTCCACACGTTGGACGCGGTGATCGATCGAGTACGGTTCGTGCGTCAAGCGGGCGTGGCTCACCGCCAACTCAACGGCTTGCGCGTCTTGCGATGCATCGTAGTCGCGGATATTGCGAGAGAACGGCATCCACACATCAACGCCAAGCAATTCATACAGCCCGTCGGACCATTCGTATTCTCCCGAGCGCGCATCGTAGTACCAGCTTCCGCACGCAGCGACCGTTTCGGCATGCGCGCTCATCGAACTGCGGCGCGCAGCTGCGACCTTATCGGACAGAAGTTGGGCGCTTCCGCTCACGCCGGCAACGGTGCCGTCTGGAGCAAAGAGCGGTTCGACGGTCACGCAATAGTCAAGACCCGACCACGAAACCTCAAAGGTGACGCGTTCGCCTTGCAAAGCCCATTCGTGGGCGATGATCCCAAAATCGTGCGGGGAATCCGGCCCAACAATCTGGCAAGCGGTGAGCGGATTGGGCGACAAATCGAGTTTAAGATGAATTCGAAGTTGCGGCGAGAGCACGGTCAGCCCCAGGTTGGTGTCGGTTTGCCAATTGAATTTCATGCCGCGCACCGGACGAAGACGCCGATGTGGCGGCCCGCAGAGCCGTGAAGCGGCGTTACAGACACGGTAAAAGCATCGACTTTGGCAGAGGCGTGCTTGGCGTCTCCCATCAGGACCCAACCGGCGGTCAGCTGGCGAACGATCTGCTCGATTTTGCCGGGCAGGGCATCGATCGGCGCATCCGGCTCGTAAAGCGCGTTGAGCGGGTCGTCGGCGGCGGATCGCACAGCGAGCTTGACCCGGAAATCCTCATCCAGGATGTAGCATCGCGGGGTGGTCGGCTCAGAGTTCTTCTTCACACCCTCATCTTAGAAGACTGCCGCCTGGGCCGAATCGGGGGAAATACCTAAGTTTGCGCACGGGCTGGAAAGGCGCAGCCTGCGGCACGCGGATTTGAGCGCGAACCGGGCATCGAGGCCCTTCAGGTCTCCGGAGCGCCGCGCGATGTCGGCTAG
>JALYIF010000015.1 GCA_030775925.1 Vulcanimicrobiota bacterium
CTTCGCGTCTTGCGATATCGTGCGGTAGCGGCTGGTAGCATTTTGGGTGGTGTTTTGGGAGTCAGCCTGTATGGATCAATCGTGATCTTGCCCCAGTACGTGCAAAATTCGCTCGGCTTCTCTGCGACAACCTCGGGTCAACTCATTCTTGTGAGGGCGCTGGCGATTTCATTTGTGACTCCGGCGGTGGCCATGATTGTTACGAAATCGCTGATTGATGCTCGCATCTTAATCGGATGCGGGTTTGTCCTCATCGGTATTTCGAACTGGCTGCTCGGTGTCGTAACCACCACCGATTCAAGCTTTTGGACCTTCGGACTTTCTTTGATTGTGGGCGGGATCGGCCTCGGTATGATCTTCGTTCCACTTTCGATCTCGGTACTTTCCGCCGTTCCGGCGCGCGATGTTCCCAAGGCCGCGGCCTTCTACAATCTCTCGCGCCAGATTGGGGGGAGTATTGCGACCGCCATTCTTGTTACCTTATTAACGCGCGGCATAGCCGCCCACCAGACGGCCTTAGCAGGGCACGTCGCGCTGCATACGCCGTCAATCCAAACATTTTTGCATGCTCACGGCGGCGAGCATGCGGCAAATGCACTGCAGCAACTCTACGCTTTAGTCGGGGCGCAGGCACTGGTCCTTTCGTATGCTGACACCGCGCGCGTAACGGCCCTGATCTCCATTGTCCTTGCCCCACTCGTCTTTTTATTGCGCCGGCCTACGCTGCACGGTGGCCCCATCCCGGTTGAATAGGAGTTCCATTTGTCCGCTCGAGTTGTCCCATTTGTCCAACTGATTGCACTGCTTGCGTGCAGTACTCTTCCCGCTGTGGCACAGCAAACTTCCGCGCTCCCAGATGTCGCAGCGGGGTATCGTGCTCCCAAGTCCGCTCCTGCCAGCGCGGATATTGTCGGCGTTGCGCAGCAGCCGTTTGTAGGCATAACGCTTAGCGACGCGGTAGCCATGGCGCTTTCCCGCAATCCGGATCTCGCAATTGCACAAGCGAACCGCCGCATTGCGAGCTATCAGATTACAGCCGCCCAAGGTGCCTATGATGTGCGGTTCAATATCGAGCCAAGTTATTCTCACAGCGTGACCCCGCCGCAAAATGCTTTTTTTGCCGGGCCGGGGTTCGGTCCGATCGTCAATGACCAGAATACGCTCAACGCTGGGCTTTCTGGCATAACGCCCGGCGGCCAGCAATATCGGGTCGATGCGAGTGGCGGCCGAACGCTCAACAACGGCACCATCAATACATTCAATCCCACGTACCCGACGGCGCTGTCGTTCCGGCTTTCGCAGCCCTTGCTGCGCGGACGCGCCACCAATGAAGCCAGCCGCCAAGTGCAACTCGCAACGCTAAACTCCCAGACCTCGAATGCTGCCGCGCTAAGTTCTGCCTCGCAGATTGTTGCCGCGGTAAACGATACCTACTGGGATCTCGTAGCGGCTTGGCGCAACGTGGCGATCCAACAGGAAGGGCTTCACCAGGCCAAACTGCAGAGCCAAAGCAACGCGCGCCTAGTTGCTCAGGGTGTAAACGCGCCGATCGAGGTTGTGCAGTCGAATACGCAAGTCAACGTTTTCCAAGATGATGTATTTTCGGCGGTCCAAAATGTCGAACGCTTGCAGAACCAGCTTAAATCGCTCATCGTCGCAAATCCCGCCGATCCGATTTGGAATGCCAATCTCGTTCCAACCTCACCCGTACTCGAACTTCCGCCGGAACCAAACCTTGCGGACGTCGTGGCGCAAGCAATTGCGGGCCGGCCGGAGCTGAGCCAACTGCACGCAGCGGAAGCGGCCGCAGATGTCAACGTCGCGTATGCAAAAGATCAACTCAAACCGCAAGTCAATTTGGAGATGGGGTATACGACCAGCGGTTTTGCCGGACAAGTCGTACCACCGTCGGCCAACTCGCCGCTGGGGCCTGGCCCGCAGCCGCCGCCACCCGCCTACTTAGTCGGTGGATCAGGACAGTCGGTCCAAAATCTTGCCAATGGAAAATTTCCGTCCTATTCGGCCGGGATCAACGTGCAGCTCCCCTTAGGCAATCGGACCGCCAAGGCCAACTATGCGATCGCTCAAGAACAGGCGCGGGAAACGCAAGTGAACCAAATTGCGTTACTTCAGCGGATAACGTTTGAGTCGCGCAACGCGCTGCAGACGTATCGTTCCGCGCGATCGCGTTTGATGGCCGCTCGCGCGGCACGGGAAGCCGCCGAGCAAGTGTATGCAAGTGAAACACGCAGATTTCGAGCCGGCGCATCCACGACGTTTTTAGTGCTGCAACGTCAAGTGGATTTGGCGAACAATCGCGGGCGCGAGCTGCAGGCGCAAACCGATTTGAACAAAGCCGTCGTCGAACTAGAACGCGTTACCGGAGCCATCCTCAAAGACAACAACGTCGATGCGACATCGCTCGGACAAGGAACGTTATCACCATGAAAACCATCGTAAAAATAAAGCTCTCGAGTCTGGCGCAGAAGAAGCTGCAGGAGCGGTCCGCCGTACTCTATACCCGAGCGCTGGAGCGCTGGAACCAGCGCGTCCCGGTCGTTAAATAATTTCCTAAAGCTGCAACAGCATTTCGTGCTGAATAAACGTGGGCACCCAGGCTCGGTCAATCAATTGATGCAGCAGGGGTGAACCCTCCGGCTCGTTTGTAATCGTAATAGTTCGCGCGCCCGCCATTTGTGCCGCCGCATCCAAGGCTGCTTGCACATCGTGCGGCTCAAGAGCCGCCCTAAAAATAGCCGCTTCCCCAGCGGATGATCCAAAAACAATTGTGCTGGTATTGACGCGTACCGCGCTCAGTTGGGCGGCTCGCAATTCAAGCGTGCGCTGTTCCCGCTGCCAACATGGGGTAACACCCTCCGGCATTGC
This sequence comes from Vulcanimicrobiota bacterium, assembly GCA_030775925.1. Lineage (GTDB taxonomy): Bacteria > Vulcanimicrobiota > Vulcanimicrobiia > Vulcanimicrobiales > Vulcanimicrobiaceae > JACRUB01. Next base: position 2,887 of record JALYIF010000015.1, read on the forward strand.
GCTGAGAAGCGATGGGGTCACCGCCACCCCTTGCGCACCTTCGACTGGTGAAAGGGAGAGGCTCTGGAGGCTAAAAAGCTTCCGGTGAAGTGCGAATCCTGCCCGCGCGTAGATTTGAATCGCGCGCGCATTTTGATCGAGCACCTCAAGCTGGATGCTCGTAA
>JALYIF010000016.1 GCA_030775925.1 Vulcanimicrobiota bacterium
GTTTGCTGCCCTCGCGCGCCACATCGCCGAGAACGAAATGCTCAATGGCGAAACCATCCGTCTGGACGGGGCGATCCGCCTCGCGCCGAAATGAGTTCGGTTTTCGACTTTGGTCGGCATCTAGCGAGGGTTTTCGGGTCTAAAAGCGGTACCTGAAGCCGACTGGGACACTGATATTTTTAATAGCGTCCCCGCTTCACGCGTTTTTGGAGAGAATATGGTTCGTACGTTACTACAGAGTATTGCCGTCTTTTTATTGGCGATGGCAACAGTTGCGGCGCCCGCAGCCGCCAATACCGGAGATCTCGGGTCGGTCGTCGACTCCGCGAACTTGGTAATTAAGAATGCCCAACAGCAACAGACCGCACACACGGCCGTCACCGGAACGACTACAATCGGCCAAGTTCCACCGGTCAGCCAACCTCCGGTCAGCACGGGATCGCAAAAGCTCGGCCTCCCGACCGGATTCACCTACACATTTGATATCTCGGCGGCCTACCCGTACGGAGATATCGGCACGGGCAAACATTGGCTCAATGGCGGCGTAGACACGGTTCTATCGTACGGCTTTAATTCGCACCAGCGTGTAGTTCTAAATTACTACGAGCTTCAGCATTACCCGGTCGGTTTTAATACCGGCACGCGTGCCTTCTATCTGCCACCTTCCGTTCCGCAAAATCCGCTGGTCGGAAATCCCGGCTGCGTGAACTTGAACAATACACCCGGCGGCGGTTGCAACGGTTCGAGCATTGACGTAACGACCAAAGACAGATTTTTTCTCGCGTACTTCAATCAACTCATCACCATCGGTGGCGGCAAACGGCCAATTCCGATCGTTATCTCACCCACGTACGTCTCTCGCGGATCCAGAGTCGCGGCCTCCAACGGCAACGGCGACGTCGTTCCATTTGTTGATGCCAATGGTATTCCGCATTTCGACATCGCGACGCGCACGGCGCAAGTGAAGTCGGTTGCAATCACCCTGCCGTTCCTTAAAACGCCGAAGATGTTTGGCACCTTCACGGTTGCCCCATCGTGGCTAGTGCACACAGCCGGGCTCAATCAGGAAAACCACGCGCAGCTTTACCAAATCTTATATCTCGAATACAACATGAACGATCGCACGAAGTTTTTCTTCGAGCCGCAGAGTTCACGCGACTACCTACCGGCTGATCCCTATGCCCAGCATCTGAACGCCTACTTCCTGGGAGCTTCGGAAAAGATCGGGAAGATCGCATTCGTACAACTCGTACTCAATAGCGGTAGCCCGTCGAACTACTCACCCTATGGTGTGAAGTATTTCCAGTGCTTCACGCTTCCGTGCTCGCAAGGCACCGTTCCCGCAGTCGGCGGACTTAAAGCCACGCAACTTCAACTTCAGCTTGGCATCGGCTCGCCGAGCGTGCTGCAATTCTAATGGGATACAAGCCTATGTTTCAACACTACAAACGACCGCTCGCGGTCCTTGCACTCTTCTCACTCGCGGCTTGCGGCGGAGGATCGTCCAGCAGTAGCTCAACTCCGCCGGTCGTAACCGTACCGCCAGCCGTGGTCGCTCCGCAATCCGGCGCCGCGATTCTTACCACCATTGTCGGAGTCGGCGACAGTCTCACCGCGGGAACGCAATCGGGCGTCACCATGGGCGAAAAGGGGTCAAACCCACTGTCAGCCTACCCGGGGAATATTACGCCACCGACGCAAGAAAACGGTTTTTGGTCGCTGCTGTTCCAGCAGGCAAAGGGCGTTCCCCCACTGTTCATGTACGATCCGAACAACTCGCCACTGCCGCTCATTCATCAGCCCGGCATCGGAAGCCAACTCGTGCTCGCCACGCCGGCAGCCGGGAAGCCATTTATCAGCACGCATCCTAGCTGCGACGCTTTTAATGCGGCTGGATTCTCGCGCACTTCCGCACTTACGACGGTGCGCATTAACGGCGCAAGCACCGTACTGGACACGGCGGTCCCTGGCATCACGGTGCATGAAGCACTCTACATGAACTCGCCCCTAACGGGGCCGCCGCCGCCACCCGATGGCTCGGGCAACTGCCCGGGCTATGCAGCCTCAGCACTCGATCCAACGGCCGGTCCGTTGCAAAGCGTCGTTGCAGGCGAGAGCAGTCTCTACTATCCGATCCTCGGCGGATTTGCCGGATCACCGACCATGGTAAACGCCGCGGCGGGCCTGCATCCCACCTTGGCTACCGTGTGGCTGGGCGCAAACGACCTGTTGAAGTTCATCTTCTCCGGCGGCAATCCGATCCTCAGCGACAGCCCCGCACAGATGCAGGCTGACATGACGACGATTATTGCCACGATGCAGAACTCGGGCGCGCGAGTTGTTGTCGCAAACTTGCCCGACATACTCTCAACCTCGCAGTTCTTCCCCGGCGGCGTGCCAAACGCAAACCCGCAAGCGTTCGACAATCAATTCGTCACCTTTGCAACGCAACTCGGCGTACCGGCTCCGGCCGCTAAAGCCTACGCTGATGCGCTCACCGCGCAGATGGCACAAGCGCCGCCACCAGCGGGCACTGCATTTGGTCCGGCCTACGGTTACGGCGTAACCTCCGCCGGGTATCTCACGGAATCCGGCTTCTTTGCGGTCTTTGCGGCAGGCGTTGGGGAACTCAAGGCGGGCGCACCGCCATCGCTCCCCGATCTCGATCAAGGCAAACCGGGGAGTGGTCTCGGCGGGCTGTATATCAACGATACATTCGCAGTCTCAGTGCGCGGTTTGAACACCGCGTACAACGGCGCGATCGGCGCAGCTGCGGCGGCGCAAAGTGCGCCGTTGGTGGACATTGCTTCAATCTTCGCTAAGTTCCAAACCGTCACGTATCCCGGCCAAGTCCTTAGCCCGAAATGCTGTTTCCTCGTCTTCGGCGGAGGCCTCCAGAGCTTCGATGGGCTCCACCCATCGAACACTGGCTATGCCTTCATCGCAAACGAGTTCATCAAAACCATCAACGCGGCATACAGCCTGACAATCCCCGCGGTGAATGTGATGGCCGTCTATAAGGGAACTGCGCCCTACCTATTCCCGGATCCATACGCGCAGTAAGATTAACCACGCTTAACGAAAAGCAGACGGGGTGCCGCAGGGCACCCCGTTTTTTTTTTGGTAACACTACCCTTATGCAGCAGCCCAGACAGCCCGGCAAGATTAACGTAGATGACATCAAAAGCGCGCCTGAAGGAAGCCTCACATTCATCGATGTGCGCAAGAAACCCGACGAACAGCAAATTCGCGGATCCGTTCGCTACAGCGGGCAGAAGCTTCTCGAGTCAACCGAACTCGCTCTCCCGCTGCGGCATGACGGTACGATTGTGGTTTACTGCGGCAGCGGCACCTCTTGCGCTACAGTCGCACAACATCTTCGCGAGCATGGCTTTCATAACGCGGTCTCCTTAGAGGGCGGCTACGCGGCTGCCAAAGAAGCCGGCCTTCCACTAGAAGAACTCAGCAAAGAGCAGCCAATTCCCGGCAAAGAGGAAGCGGGAGTCCGGCTACTCTAAGCTCTTCTCATGTCAAAGAGCACTGGTGAGAATTATTTGCATCTGCCGCTGGGCGAGCGGATGCCGGACGAAATCAACGTCGTGGTTGAGATCCCCGAAGGATCGCGCAATAAGTACGAATACGATAAGGCACTTAATATCTTTCGACTCGATCGCGCCCTTCATTCACCGATTCACTATCCTGGAGACTACGGCTTCGCGCCACGGACGCTCGCTCTCGATGGCGACCCGCTCGACATTTTAATTCTCGTCGTGCAGCCGACATTTCCGGGCTGCCTTGTCGTAGCGCGGCCGATCGGTCTCTTAAAGATGATGGACGAAGGCAAGGTTGACGATAAGGTGCTGGCCGTGCCCGTGGGCGAACCGGCATTCGAGCACATTCACGAATACTCCGAAGTTTTTCCGCACACCATCCGCACGATTTCGCATTTCTTCGAAACCTACAAATTGCTGGAGGGCAAGCACACCAGCATTCATGGTTGGGAAAACGCCGAAAGCGCGCGCCGCGTCGTGCTCGAATCCGCGCAACGCTTTATTGAGTAGCTTAGGCGCCCTGTCCTTGATTCAACATCAGGCCGCCGTCGATGACGAATGTGCTTCCAGTTACATATTCGGAGTCTTTTGATGCCAGGTAAACAGCAAGGCGAGCCACTTCCCACGGTTCACCGGCTCGTTTCCATGGAATGCTTTGGACTTGTTTTTCTAATTCTTTAGGATCGTCCATGGCCGCCTGATTCATGGGCGTGAGAATCATCCCCGGTGCAATCCCGTTCACATTGATTTTATGTGGCGCCAATTCAAGGGCAAGCGTCGTCGTCAAATTGCGAATACCACCTTTAGAACAGTCATAGTCGACTGCTCCCGCGCGCGGGATATCCTGATGAACCGAACTGATATTGATAATTCGCCCGGTCTTTTTTGCCTTCTTGAGTCTCATGACGAGCAGCCTGCAGGTCATGAATGGACCGACAAGATTGGTGTTGATCGCTTTTTGAAAATCCTCGATCGAAAGGTCTTCAATGTGCTTACCGCTAGCATCGATGCCCGCGCTATTTACTAAAATGGTGGGCATGCCCAGCTTTTCATCACACGTCTTAAAGACATGTTCGACGCCTTGCGGTGAAGCAATGTCGGCCTGAACCACCACCGCTTTCCCGCCTGTCTCGTCGATCTGCCGGCGTGTCGATTCTGCCCCATCCTTATCGTGCAAATAGTGCACCACCACTGAGGCGCCTTGTCTAGCAAACTCGACTGCGATCCCTTGGCCGATTCCCGAATCCGATCCGGTTACGATTGCGACTTGGCCTAATAGTTCTTTATCCATTTAATTTCCTTACGGGCTTACCAAAGAACACTGTAACGTGGCGCGATACACCGTTTTGTCTGCGACGGAATAGTACAGGTCGCAGCGA
>JALYIF010000017.1 GCA_030775925.1 Vulcanimicrobiota bacterium
ATCTCGATGGTTCCGGCCCCGGCTTGGCTGGTGGCTATCTCTAGCTATAGTCGGCCGCGTGCCCGGCGCGTCTTACAGATGCCGCAACACCGTCCGATAATGCTCATAGATGCGCTTAAGTAAGGTCCAAATTCCGCCGATGGCGGCAAATTTTATTGCGCGCCCTCGGCTTGAGGATCGTGCCGCGCAGATTTTGGGGGTCCCGGTCACCGTTGTTCGCGCCGGTGGGGGATTCGGCAAGTCGACGCTATTGCGCGCCTGGGCGCAACGCCTAGGCGCAAGCAACGCGGTTGCGTGGCTCTCGCTCGAACATCACGATGCATCGGCCACCGGAATAGTTGAAGCCATCAATGTCGCTCTGGCGCGCGCGTTGCCGGGTTTGGGAAATAGTGCCACGCAGATGCTCGACAAAGGTGTCGAGCAGTTCACCAAACTTGTGTCTGCGCTTAGCAATGAATTATTCGCCTGGATTGAGGAAAATGACCGGGATGTTGTTTTCTTTATCGACGACATTCAATTTGTGGTTGCCGAAAAACAAGCAATCGACACGATTGGCGAGTTTCTGCGCGCGCTACCGGAGCGGGCGCATGTGGTTTTGGGATCTCGCTCTCCGTTAAAGTTCCCACCACTGAGCAAGATGCGCGCCTCGAGTGCCGTGTTCGAAGTCGAAGAGGAGGACCTTCGATTTACCGTTGCTGAAGCGACCGAATTACTCGACGAAGAATCGACTGCCGAACTTTTTGTCAACCATACGGAAGGCTGGGCTATTGCTCTCGGGCTGACTGCGCAAATTGTCAAAGAAGATCCGCAAGGGTGGCGCCGCGCAATGTCGGAATCACGTGAGTCGATTTTTGACTTTCTTGCTGAAGAAGTTGTGGAGCGGCTTCCCTCAAACATGCAAGAGCAGCTCCTCATCTTGGCAATTCCGTCTGTAATTGATGGGCTATATGCTCCGCAGCTCTTAGGCGATGTGCCTTTCGAAGCATTGATTGCATCCATGATGCAAAGCGGATTGTATCTCTCGCGAATTGATGAAGGTACCTGGCGCTTTCATCATTTATTCCGCGACTTTCTGCTCGAGCGCTTTAGGCGGACCGCTCCGAGTCAACGCAAGGATTTGCAAATACGATACGCTGCATTGCTGCGCCAACATGGTCAGAAGATGGAAGCGTTAGGGCAGCTTCTCGATGCCGATGACTACGAACAAATTGTGGAATACGTGCACGAAGCGCTGCAAGCAATTCGCTGTACCGATCGCTATAAGTCCTTCCTGCGGCTGCTGTCGCTGGTACCCGATCATGTGATGAAGAAAAACCCGATGCTTCATCGATTCTACGGAACGGCGCTCGTGCGGGATGGCCGCGATGAGCAAGCCAAGGAACAACTCGCGCTCTGCTACGAGCAAGCGGTCGCGCTCGGGGATGTGGCAACGGCGTGCGCAGCGCAAATGGAACTGGGCATCTTCAGTGACCAATTCTACTATTTACGCCATGGCACGTTCCTCAAGAGTGAGGAGCATTTCCAGAATGCGCTGGTCTTGTCGCAGCAGCCGGAGCTTGCACACCGCCCCGTCGCACACGCGATCATGCGGTGGCATTTGGGAATGGCCCTTGCATGTCGAGGAGCCTTTGACGAAGCGTTTGGTCACCTTGAGATTGCAGAATCGATAGAGCGCTCGTTGGAACGACATGTCGACAACATTTTAGTGGAAATCGCCGTCGTTCATGGCTGGACGGGTAACTGGTTGCGGTCGCTCGACTACGCTGAATTGGCAGAGGAACTGTTTCGTTCCGGTCACGGCGAAGTGCAGATCGGAAGAGCGATGATGGCGCAGGCGCAGGCTCATCTCGCGCTGCACCCCACAAGTTCGCGCTGCACCCAGGTAGCTGAGGCCGCCGTATCCATACTTGCCGCAGATCAGCCGGACGAATTGCCTGCCGCCCTTGTTTTACTGGCGCGCGCACGCCTCAACCATGCGCCCCCCTCCGTCCGGCTTGCCATTGAGGCGCTTGACCAAGCGGCAAGCCGGTTGGAATCCAATCCAAATCCTGTTGTTAGCTTTGAAGTTGCGGCTGCGCGAGTGGAAGCGTATCTCCTCTCTGGGGAGACCGAGTTGGTTAACGTACATATTGGCCGGGCAGCAGTTTTAGCGACGGCCATGCGCAATCCATGGGCGTCGGCAATGGTTTCATTTCTGAAAGGGCTCATAGAGCTTGTGCGCAGCGATGATGTGAGTGCGCGCAGGCAATTCAGCGTTGCGGCGGCGGAGTTTGATGCCGTTGGAGATCGCTACCATCGTGCCCTCGGCGATTTGAGCGCGTTAGCTTGTGATGTTCGGACGCGCTCCATCGAGGCAGATCGCGCCTCGGCATTTTTGCACTTTATCGCCGCGGAAGGCTTGGAGTATGTTTGCGCGGGCGCTCCGCGTTCTTCTATGGCCCTGCTCGGATGGTGCTTGAGGCATGCCTGCGACGTCGAGTTGGCTGAGTCGCTGATTGCGCCGTCCCTGAATACGCTTGGGCCTGAGCTGGCCACCATTGCACAGGATGCAAGTGTGCCGGCACTAAGCCGCGCTGCTGCGTTGCGTATTATGGCCAAAGCTGCTCCCGCAGAAGCCCGGAAAATCATAAAGACGCTGTGCAATGACCTTGAACCTTTGGTCGCGGGAACGGCACGCGCGACGCTCGACTATCTTCCAAATCCGGAGATCGCACGTTTACACATTTCGGTAATTGGCGAACTCCAAGTGGGAGTTGCGGGTGAAATGATCGCAGAGAAGGACGAGCGTTTCGGACGCAAACGTGCATCTGAACTTCTGCGCTTACTGGCCGTGTCGCGCAATGCGCTTACCAAAGCGGCGATCATGAGCGCCCTTTGGCCCGACACCGAAAACGTCGCCGACGCGACACTACGTGTGACGCTCCATTTATTGCGACGCGCATTGCAACCTGGTGTCGATGGCTCGGGAGAATACGTTTCGTATGACGGTTCTCTGATGCGGTTGAACCCTGATGTCTTTGAAGGAACGGACGCAGAAGACGGCGACTCTGCGCTCCGTCGCGCGGAGCTCTTAGCTGCGCGCAATGAAATTCAGGAGGCACGAACAGCTTATAATCTTGCCATTCACATATATGGAAAGGCGCCGCGAGAGGAAGATGTGGCCGATTGGCTACGACCGCACGTGAGACATTGGCGCGAACAATGTATGCATGCGTACCACGGCCTGGGGAGGCTCGAGCGAGCGAGCGGCAACAATGAAGCAGCATTGCGGTCTACGCTGCAAGCGTTGACGTTTGACGCGCTGAACGAGGAGACAATATCGCTGTTGCTTGATTTGTACGGTGATTTGGGAGAACTTGATGCGGCAAAATCCGCCTTTGTGACCTATAAACGCCGTTTAGCAGAGCAACTTGGAAGTAGCCCGGGGCCAGGCCTCGTAGAACGCTATACCAAGATTCTGCAGAAGCGACAGGTGCCCTCAATTGAGCAGCTTTCCGCGCGTGAGCGCGAGGTCTTGGGTCTGGTAGCGCGCGGTTTGAGCAATAAGCAAATTGGCGCCGAGTTGAGCTTAAGCACCTGGACTGTCAACAATCACGTTGCCAAGATTCTCAAAAAGCTCAATGTGGAGAGCCGGACCGCCGCAGCGGGGCTCTCGGGCGACCTTTAGCCTCCTATAGCTAACCATAGCCATGCTTGCTGGCCCCTTGAAACCGCCTTGTCAACGCCCGATAGATAGTATAAGCCTGTGAAAAAGCAAATTTTGCCCGCCCTGACGCTCACCGCGGCCTCCCTCCTCGCCCTGATTC
>JALYIF010000018.1 GCA_030775925.1 Vulcanimicrobiota bacterium
CGACGGATGCCGTCGTGTTCCTCGGCACAGACAATCTGGGCCCGCTCGCCACAGGGCAAGAAACACTCAACACCGTCGAGCAAGCCTATCAAAAAATCTTGGACGGTCTCACGGCCCGCAAAATTCGAATCCACCTTATCACCGTGCGGAATTACAGTCTCGACCCCAAGTACGCAAATCCGCCGAAGGACCACATCGCGCAATGGCAAGCCAACATGCAACAGGTGAGCGATGCGCTTGACAATTGGATCCTTGCCAGAGGATATCCAACACTCGATATCCGCACGGCGGCCGACCTCATGAGCGGCGAGAGCTATCAAGAAGCCGTTCACTTCAACGATGCCGGATTAACGCGAATGGCTGCCTATATCTCGAAATGGTTTCCGCCGGCGCCGCATGCAACTCCGGTTTTAACGTCCTCCAATTCGCGCGTAACGCGTCAGCGCCGTGTCATCGCCTTCATCGGCGATTCCGCCACGTCGGCGGTTTACAGTCCTCCGGGATTCCCCGCGCTGATAGCCCGCGCGGTAGGATCGCCCATCCACAATCTGGCGACTGTTTCTGAAACACGCCATTTTGCGAGCTACACGATTGCCGAGGCTTTGGCCGAACAAATTCCGCACCTTCCCAGCGACACCACTGACGCGGTGGTCTTTCTTGGTACAGATGATCTTTCCACCGGGTATCTTATGAGCGGCGACCATTTATCCGCCGTCCATCAGTCCTATTTAAAGATCCTGGATGTCCTCAAGTCGCGTCATATCAATATTCACTTGATCACGGTGCGCAATTTCAGCATCGATCCCAAATATACGAACCCTCCCAAGACCCATGTTGCCGAATGGCAGGCCAACATGCAGCGCGCAAGCGACGCGTTTGATGACTGGATTCTTTCGCTCGGCTATCCGACATTGGACATTCGAAAAGACGCGGGCTTGATGGACACTGGCAGCTACCTGGAGGCGGTGCATTTTAACGATCTCGGGTTGCAACGCATGGCTGCCCAAATCGAGAAGTGGTTTCCTCCAACCTCCAGCGCGCTCAGCGGCCCGATACCAGACACACTCAGCCTGCAAAATACGACCGGTCCACCCATCGCCCCCTTCATGGAGATCGCCCGCCTGCCAATGGCTCCCGCGCATGGTCCGCGTGCAATTGTATTTATTGGTGATGCGGGCATGTCGGGATTCTACAGCCCGCCCGGCTACCCAGTGTTCGTAGCGCAGAGCCTTGGTATTCCGATTCACAACCTTACCGCGTTGACGGAAGGCCATAACCCGACGAACTATTATGCAGTCGACGCGCTCAAGCAAGAACTGCCCAACGTTCCGGCCGATACCACCGACGCAGTGATTTCGCTAGGAACGAATGACCTGGGTCCCATCGCCGTAGGTCAAACCCCCCTTCGAGCTGTTGAAGGCCAGGTTCTTGCCGTCATGACGGCATTGAATGCGGCTGGTATTCGCGTGCACGTTATCACCCTTCGCAACTATGCGAGCGATCCGCGCTATCCGAATCCACCGGCGAAGAACAGGGTGCAGTGGCAAGCTAATATGCAACTTGCGGTCAACAAATTTGACGATTGGCTGTTGTCTTTAGGATATCCAACGCTTGATGTACGAAAATATCCCGATCTCATGGACAATGCATCGTATAACGACGGCATCGCCATAAGTGAAGTTGGACAACACCGGATCGCAGCCCACATTGCAAAGTGGTTTCAACAATGCGACCGTAACAATGAGTGCGTTACCCTCAAAACGATCTAAAGGACGTTCTTAGGCGAATCCTGTGGCACACCGCGTTCAGCCTTGAGCGTGTGCAGAGGCATCTGCACTCTCGCGGTCTAAAGACGTCACGTGCTCCCCAAAAAAGCGATACTGCATGGACTTTTTGCCGCTTCTGCTGTGCTTGTGTGTACGGGCACTTTCCAGTTTTCCTCCGCGGCTGCAGCCCGCGTAAGCGGCACGGAAATCTCGCCGACCAGTACACCATTTCCCGAAGTGACTCCACCCCCTGATTCGGGGATGCCTCCCGATGTGGCCCCGAAGGATGCGGTCCAGCCCGCCGAGGTCCCCCCCGCCGAGCTCTCGCCTGGCGAATCGGAAGTCTCACTGCCAAAAGCGCCAGCACACGGGCCCCGCGTGATTACTTTTATCGGTGACGCTGCGACTTCTACGAAATACACCCCTCCGGGCTTCCCCACACTCGTTGGGCAAACACTCGGTATTCCGATTCATAATCTAGCAGTGGTTTCTGCACTGCGGCACAGCGTAAGTTACCATGTTTTGGAAGCACTCCGCGAACAGCTTCCAACCGTACCACCCGACACGACCGACGCGGTTGTATTCTTGGGCACGGACGATCTCGATACGATGGCGAACGGGCCGACCGCTGTTGAGGCCGTTGAGGCGCAGTTTCTCAGACTCACAAGTACCTTAAAATCCGCCGGCATCCGCGTCCATCTTGTAACAGTGCGGAACTACAGCCAGGATCCAAGCTATTCACGTCCGCAGATTCAGGATAAAAGTGCGTGGCAGGCGAGGATGCAAGGTGCCACCGATACATTCGACGACTGGATGCTTACCCTGGGATTTCCCACCTTAGACGTGCGCCGCTATCCCGACCTTATGGCCAATGCGAGCTATCGCAACGGCGTTGTGTTCAGTCCTCCCGGACTCAATAAAATTGCTGCGCACGTTGCAAGTTGGTTCCAAAAATGCGACCGCGACCATTGCGTTCCCATGAAGACGCTTTAGCGGCCCGGAAGCTTACCGACGACGCGAAAATGAATCCAGGCGGGAAGTTTGGCCTGGTCGCGCAGACTCATCCAATGGTCACGGTTATGGCGCGCATCTTTAATCGACATCTGCAATTCGGCATATTCGTATGCGTTCGCCAAGGTGAACACTTGATAATTTAATCCATTTGCGGCCATCTTGTTGTACATAATTTTCAGGAGCAGCGTTCCGTTGGTGGAACTTACCTTTTTCAAGCTTGCGGCGGCAGCTTTTACGGCACCGCGGGACAACGCGGTATTAATCTCGGTATCCGAAGCCCCGTCGCCCATCATCGAGTATAATTCCCGGCTAGCCTGCCAGATCAAGACTGGATCTCTTGAATCTTTTGCCACAATGACGTGGAGCGGCGCGGGATTCGCGGCTAGGGAAAGCTGCGGAACCGCGCATGCGGCAAGGGCCGCAAAGATGGCTGTGATGCGTAGAATGATCATGATTTCTGGTTCCAGGCGCCGCCCATGCACCCTCCCAAGGCAAGTGCATTGGGGGAGGACTCCGACACAGGTTATTGAACGATTTCTCCAGCTATACCAGCATAATTTTGACTTTGCGCAGGGTTCGTCTTGAGCCCATTCCCAACTCCATATCCGACTTAAGAACTAGGTGGAATGACCATTCCTGAACCCGTGAGTCGCCAAAAGCAAGCGACGGTCTCTGTTCCTCTTTGTGTTGTGATCGCGTTTGCGGTTATTATCGCCGTGATCGGCGCACAGAACGTCGCAATTGCGCGATTTTTTCCGCATCTTGCGCGCATGACGACGGACTTTTCACCCGCCTATCTCGATCGCGAGCTTCGCAATCTTGCGGGAGGGCCGCGCAAGACGATCTTCTTCGGAGATTCCGTTGTCTGGGGATTCGATCTTCCGTCGGACCAAGCAGCGGTGTCCATGTTAGCCTCGCAGGGCTGCGCGTGTGTGAATCTTGCGTTCAAGGGCGGGAGTCCGGCCAATGATTTCGCGCTTGTACGATTGCTTGAACGCTACTCGGTGCGGCCAAAACTTCTCGTCTTACAGATCAATCAAAAAGTCTTATCACCGACGGATGACGCCTATAAAAATCTCAATTTGACGCTGTCAGCAGTTGCCGGATCGTATTTTTCAGCCCGCGATCGCGCTTTGCTTCAAGTCCCTGAAAATCCGATGCCGGCGGCCCGACGGTCGATGGACCGCGCGCTCGCATCGGTCTGGACGATGTACGCAATGCGGGCCGATTTGCGGGAGACGTTTTTCGGCGATACCGATGAGAGTCTCCCGCAGCGGCGTGCAGTCGCGAGCGATTTCTTAGGCGCCTACGACCTCTCAGCGCTGACGTCGGCAAACGTGGGCATTCATTTCCTTGAAAAGACACTTGCCGCACTACAGAGGGATCATATTCCGGTTTTAGCTGTCATGACTCCGACAAATCATGCCTTGCTCCACGACTCAACCGATACGCCTGAATATCGCGCAAATGGCATTTACCTCCAAAAACTGCTTACTCGTTATGGCGCTCGAGTCGCTGATTTTGACCGCGCCATTCCAACGAATGAATTCTTCGACAACGATCACATGACCGTGGCGGGACAGAGACGTTTCGCATCGATGCTAAAGGGATGGTTACCACAGACATGACAGAAGCTCAAATCTACGACGGTCTTACGAAAATTTTGCAAGATGTTTTCGACGATGACACGCTTGTCGCGCGTAGCGATTTGACGGCCGCGGATGTCGACGGATGGGATAGCTTCGCACATCTACGAGTTATTTTTGGCGTCGAAAAAACGTTTGGCATTTCCCTGTCTGCTTCGCAGATATCTGGTTTAAAGAACGTTGGCGAACTTGCAACGGTCATCGAGTCCAAAGTAACGAAACGATAGCTCGCATCCATGAGCGCTGACATATATATCAATCTTTCCTGGCTATTGCGGGCTCCCGCAGACTTCCGCCAGCGTTGCCGGTCCATCGCCGATGCAGCCGAACCGGCGCGTGAAATCTGGCGTCTGGCAAATTACGCAATGGATGAACCGCAGATGCGCCAACTGGCGAGCGCGATCGAAAAGCTGCGCGCGTCCGATGCATCGCTAGCGCCGCTAATCCCATTTCGGTTAGGTTTAGTGGGGAACGCGACGTTAGATCATTTGATCCCAGTCCTTACCGCAACGGCGGCTCGCCACGGCATCAACCTTGAATGCGTAAAGGCGGATTTCGGCCAAACCTTACAGGCGGCACTCGATGCGCACTCAGCGATCAACCGCGCCAAACCTGACGCCGTTCTGCTTGCCTTGGACTATCGGGGTTTACCGTTCCAAGAAAACCTTCACAACGACTCAATCGCAGCGCAGTCGGTCCAAGACGCGGTGGCATTTATTACCGCAATGCGCGACGGATTCCAAAGCCACAGCGGAGCGCTCAGCATCGTTCAGACGATCGCTCCCCAGCCCGAAACAACGTTCGGAAGCCTCGACCGCGCCGTAGCCGGGACTCAACGGGCTCTCGCACAAGCGTTTAACGCAGCACTTATCGACAGCATACGCAATTCGCAGGATACGCTGTTAGACGTCGCCTCGCTGG
>JALYIF010000019.1 GCA_030775925.1 Vulcanimicrobiota bacterium
CGTCGAGCGCGTTGTCGGAAAGCCGACCGTTCCCCAATGGAGTTCCCACATGAAGGGCGTGCCGCTCGCACTCGCGAGCGAAATCAATCGTTTGCGCGTCGGTGTCGCGCAGCGTCTGCGCCAAGGCGGCCCGCAAGCAGCTCTGGGATGGCTCGGGCAACACTACGGATTGGAAGATCTAGAGGCTGCGCATGTGGTGCGCTATATCGCGCAGCAACAAGCAATTTCCGGCATCCCGGACGAGCGCAAACCGATCATTGAAATGTATCGCATGGATCGCCGCCAAACCGCGGTTTTCCATACGTGTGCCGGGCGCCGTGTGAATGAGACGCTCGCTCGACTGATCGGCGCTCGCGTGTTTGCGGTGGCCAAAGTAAACACACAAATAACCACCGATGACAATGGATTTCTAGTGACGCTGCCGGAGCGTAAAACACTACCGGATGCGGTTTGGGCTAGTTTGCTGCATGCAAACGATTTCGATCGAGATCTGATGCAAGGTCTTTCCACTTCGCACTTGCTACGCAACCATTTCCGGTACGTCGCCAATACGGGCTTACTCGTTCTGCGGCGCGCCGGGGGGCGCAAGATGCGGCGCAGCGCACTGTCGTGGAACAGCGGAAAGATTTTCGAACGCCTCTTGCGGGCTGATCCGGACTTCCCACTCTTGCGCGAGACCATAAGGACGGTGACTCACGATTTGCTGGACGCTCCCGGGACGCTAACATATCTGCAACAACTCGATGGCGAACCGCGGGTCATTCACCCTGCCGCAGCTTCGCCGTTTACATTCGGGATCGTCACCTCGAGTTTCGGAGACTCGGTTGTGTTGGACGATCGCACGAGCATGGTTGAGGCTTTACACGATCGCGTGCTGGAAGTTTTGGGCGAGCGCGCCGCGCAGGGGCACGATCTCAGCGACGATGCGCCGCTTTTCAAGGCATTTCATCGATGAAGAAACCAGATCAGCCGGCGCTCTCCTATGAACTGGCACCAGGGGCATTTGCCATGCCGTGCGGGCTGCTGTGGCTCGAACGAACACGTACGTTGATCGCCGCGGACGCGCACTTCGCGTATGAAGATGTCATCGGAGGCGCATTGCCGCTGTGGAGTACAGCCGAGACTGCAGCCACCCTAACGATTGCCGCAAAGCGCCTTGGCGCGCTTGAAATTTTGTTGCTCGGCGATATTATACATGGTTCAGTCATGAGCCCAGGCGCCGCCGCGTCTGTTGCCGTGACTTTGCAAACGTTACGCTCGCACGCGGAGGTCATTCTCATTGCGGGTAATCACGAAGGCCGGTCCCGCGGAATCGCCGTGCTGGGAGAAACGTTTGAGTTCGCCGTGCGCGACGGGTGGACATTACTGCACGGCGATAAGCCCCCGGTGCCGGGCACGCGCAGCATTATCGGGCATTTGCATCCCAGCCTGCATATGGGTAGAGGCGCGTCCGTGCCCGCGTTTCTTGCGGGCAGCGATCTCATTATTGTACCGGCGCTTACGCCGTACTCTCCGGGGCTCGATGTGTGTTCGGACGCGTGCATTGCCGCGCTCGCTCCGTGGGATGTGGGGCGGCGAGATCTGCATGTGGTGGCCTCCACTGCCGAACGCGTTTTTCCGTTTGGTACGCTTTCCGCACTGCGCCAAACCATCAAACGTCCATACTCCGGCAAGCCCAATCGCTTCCGCCGAAAATATCTGAGGCCGGATTCGTGAATCGATTGCGTTTGCCGCGCCCGCGTGTAACGCACGCGCTCCTGCGCGCGGCCGAGTTTCCGGTGACTGCGGTTGTTGCGCCCGCGGGCTTCGGCAAGACGGTGGCGCTCGGGGACTACCTTGCAACTGAGCGCATCGACCATATCCGCTATGACGTGCGTTCCGATCATCATACCTTGTTTGAATTCGTACGCGGCTTCGCCGAAGCACTTCAAGCGCGTGTGCCTTCAGCGCTCGGGTCTTTTGCCGGCGCGCAAGAACGCGCGATGGCTGGCTCCGATGCGCCTTCCGACCTCGCACGTTGGCTATTGGAACATTTGAGTGCCGGCATGACCGTGGTTGTTGACGATCTTCATAACGCAGCGCCGGATCCGCTCAGCATCGTGTTTTTAGCAAATATTATTGAACGTTCGTACGATCGTGTCCGCTGGATTATCGCTTCACGGTCGGCATTGGAACTCCCGATTGCGTCGTGGATCGCGTATGAGAAGATGGAAGCTCCAGTTGATGAAGGTACGCTGCGCTTTACGAGCGCGGAAGCGCTTGCCGCGGCGCAGGATGCCCCCGTGGGTGACGACGGTGCGCAAGAACTGTTGCGTCTCACGGACGGGTGGCCTGTCGCCTTCTCAATTGCGTTGCGCAGTTCTGCCCGTA
This sequence comes from Vulcanimicrobiota bacterium, assembly GCA_030775925.1. Classification (GTDB taxonomy): domain Bacteria; phylum Vulcanimicrobiota; class Vulcanimicrobiia; order Vulcanimicrobiales; family Vulcanimicrobiaceae; genus JACRUB01. The sequence continues at coordinate 2,371 of JALYIF010000019.1, forward strand.
TTGATGATCTCGCCAAGCTAGCGGATGGAACCCGCGAGATGATTTACCGGTATCTGGCCGAGCAAGTGTACCAGCGCCTGCCCGCCGGTGAGCAAGAACTTCTACTCCAAACGTGCGTCTACACCTCATTAGATCGTGAAATTTTCGAGCAGCGCGGTGACGATCCG
>JALYIF010000020.1 GCA_030775925.1 Vulcanimicrobiota bacterium
GGCGACGCAGAAAGCGGCCAGCTGGCCGGAGCGAATCAAGCAGCAATTGGAGCTGGTCCTCGGGTGCCAGCGAAGTAACCGACTGACGGCCGCGCACGAGCGCGGTTGCAAAGCGCTCGCGGTCAAAAGGCTTCAAGAGATAGTCTACTGCACTCACTTCAAACGCCTTCACCGCGTACTGATCGTGAGCGGTAACGAAGATAAATTTCGGTACATGTTCGGTTCCGGCAATTGCGGCAACCACATCAAAGCCGTCCACATCCGGCATTTGGATATCGAGGAAGACAAGATCGGGCCGTTCCCGGAAAATCTTGTCAACTGCATCCGTGCCGTTTGAAGCTTCCCCCGTGATTTCGACATCGTCGTCTTCCTCAAGAAAGCGACGCGTCTTACGCCGCGCAGCGGGCTCATCATCAACAATGAGTACGCGGAGTTTCTTCGTGCCGGCCACTACGACTCACGATACGGAAACGTAAGCAGCACTTCAGTTCCACCGCCAGTTTTGCTCTTGATTTCAAATTCACACTGCGAGCCATACAGATGCGAGAGTCGCGATTTCACGTTGGCGATTCCTCGACCGCGGCCATTTGCATGCTCGGAACTCTCAGTAAATCCCGCCCCATCATCGCTAACCTGAACCTGCATCAATGCGCCTGACCGCTGCGCACGAATGGCAATTTCAAGCGGATCGCGGCTCGCGCCCTGGCCATGTTCGATCGCGTTTTCGATCAACGGCTGTAGCAAGAGCGAAGGAACCATCGCTTTGCCTGCGTCTTCGTCGATTGTGGAAGACAAATGCAATCCTGTCTCCAGACGAGCCTTCATAATGCCAAAGTACAGGCGTTCGATCTGCACTTCTTCCGCTAGGGGAATTTCCGGCACGTCGGTCGAGTTTAAAATCACCCGTAAGAAGTCGCTCAAACGTACGAGCATCGCGTCAGCCTTGCTCACATCTTCATACATGACCGATGAGATTGCGTTGAGTGTGTTGAACAAGAAATGCGGATGCAACTGCAAGCGAAGATTCTCGAGTTTGGCTTGGGCCAACTTACCTTGTAGCGCGACTGCATCGATTTCGGCGCGCCGTGCAACCGCAAGCCTCGCGGTAATATAAAGCAGCACGACGATAACCGTGTAGCTGATCGCATCATGCGAAGCTTCCATCGCATACCGGTACGGTAGCAATCCGTAGTCGTAGCCCCCTAATCCGGCAATTGGAAACAGCACGGTTCTCGAGACGGCCATGATGGTCGTATGAGCGACGGAGAATCCGACCAGACCGAAAACCTGTGCCACCAATGCCCGCGGCCATCCAGCAACGCTCCATGGAAACTGCCGGACAAGCCACATGACGATCGGCATGAGGATTAAGGCAGCGTACGCGCCCGTCATCTCTTCAATGAAGCGTTGCGGCGCCGTCCCATAGTGCTGCCGCGCTAAGTCATCGAGATACCGGTAGCCAAAAAACAACAAGCCGGTGGCCGTAAAAAGTATGAAGAATCCGTACCGCCGCAAGAAGGCTTCCACCCTCTCCTCATACCGCATCGGTTCGCAGTCGTCAACTGTCTTGGGACGAGCGGGCGCGAGCCCGTTGGTCCCGCGGCACATGCCGCCCGTCCCGCAAACATTGCCTGATGCTGGTAAAGCGTTGTACAACAGGAGCATGAAGAAAGAGCAACTGCCCTGGATCTTAGCTGGACTTACACTGCTGGCCCATGCGCTGGCGAATCCACACTATGGTTTCTTTCGCGACGAGCTCTATTTTATTATCTGCGGCCGCCACCCGGCTTGGGGATACGTCGATCAACCGCCGTTAACGCCGCTCTTGGCCGCAGCCTCCCAAATGTTCGGGGATTCGCTCTTTCTCTTACGTCTCGTGGCAGCGCTTTGCGCGGCTGCAACTGTGTATATCGGCTCTCTCTTGGTGATAGAGCTCGGAGGCGGCGCCTTTGCCCAAGTCCTGGCAGCGGTTACGATTGCAATGGCGCCGGTGCTCGCCTCATTCGGCATGAAGCAAGGTACCGATATGCTCGAGATGCCGCTCTGGCCCCTGGCGACGCTCTTTGTAGCCCGCGCGATCCTTCGAAACGAACCAAAATGGTGGCTCGGAGCCGGTATTGCACTTGGGGTCGCCTTCGAAAGCAAATATAGCGTTATCTTCTTTGCGATTGCGGTTATTGCTGGTTTGCTCTGCACTGCGCAGCGCCGAGAACTGATCTCAAAGTGGTTTTGGATCGGAGTGCTGTCGGCGATCATCATCGCGTTGCCCAATGCGTTGTGGCAAATCGTTCACGGCCTGCCGATGCTCGAATTGCTAAGGAATGGAGCCAGCGGAAAGAACGTTGTCCTCTCACCCGTCGATTTTATCGTGCAGCAAGTGTTGATCATGAATCCTGTCTATGCGCTTGTGTGGATCGCCGGACTGGTGTGGCTGCTCATGAAACCGCCGCTGCGCTGGGCCGGCTACGCATTTCTCATCCTCATGGTACTCATGATTGCATCGCACGCAAAAAATTACTACCCAGCGGCGGTGTACCCGATCCTCTTCTGTGCCGGCGCATGCGCAATTGAATTCTGGACGCAGCAAGCGCGCTGGTCTCGCCCGATCATTGCTAGCGCCGCCGTTGCCTTCGGCTCGATCATGATTCCCTTAGTACTGCCGGTGTTGCCGATCCAGACGTACATCGCGTACCAATCGGCACTGCACATCACGCCGCAGTCGGGCGAACAAACAAAATTAGGCGTGCTGCCGCAGGATTACGCAGATATGCTGGGCTGGCCGGAGATGGTATCGGCGGTGGCAGCGGCCTATCATAACTTACCGGCGAACGACCGCGCGCACGCCGCAATTTTTGCAGACAACTACGGAGAAGCCGCAGCCATCGATTTCTTCGGCCGCTCCTACGGGCTGCCGCCGGCGCTCAGCGGCCACAACCAATACTATTTTTGGGGCCCGCGCGGATTTGACGGAAGCGTCGTTGTCAAAGTAAACGGTGACGCCGGCCAGCTGCGCTCCGTTTTTCGCGACGTTCGCCGTGTGGGCGAGATTTCAACCCCACTCGTTCGCCCGCTCGAAGATCACGTGCCGATCTACATCTGCCGCGGCATAAGAATACCGCTCGCTACGGTGTGGCCCCAAACCAAAAATTTTATTTAAAGCTGCAATGGGGCGAGCTACTCCTTGGCCAGCACCTCATCAAGCGCGCCAATCGGTTCGGTTTCCATCACCGAGATTGTGCGCGCGCGGTCGCTCCAGCGCGCGACGATGAGGCCGATGAGCGCGCCGTCCTTTGTAAATGCACCCGCACCCGAGTCGCCGTGAAGGCAGAGATCACAGCTTAACGCGAGCTTGGCCGTCCGCGGCGTGGCCGGAAAGATGATGCGCGGACTTAGTACGGTTGCGG
>JALYIF010000021.1 GCA_030775925.1 Vulcanimicrobiota bacterium
GCACCATGCTAATTCTGGATGTCTTTGCCCAGCATGCGCGCACGCGCGAGGGGCGGTTGCAAGTGGAATTGGCACAACTCAAATATCGTCAATCCAATCTCATTGGAATCGGAACCGAGCTCTCCCGCTTGGGTGGCGGGATCGGCACCCGCGGTCCCGGCGAAACTAAATTGGAAACAGACCGCCGCAAAATCTCCCAGCGCATCAAAGTTCTCTCGGAATCGGTTGAAGATGTACGACGCTCGCGTGCAACGCGCCGTGCCGGGGAGCGGAAAGAACCGCTCGTTGCCTTGGTTGGGTACACCAACGTCGGGAAGTCCTCACTGCTGAATCGTTTGGCGCGCAGCAATGCGCTGGTTGCCGATCAACCTTTTGCGACGCTCGATCCAACGATGCGCCGCGTCTATCTCGGCCCGAAGAACTACATCCGTGTCGTCGATACCGTGGGTTTTATCAGCGAGCTACCCGCCGATCTTATCGCCGCATTTCGCGCAACGCTTGAGGAATTGGACGACGCGGACCTGCTCTTGCACGTCTTGGATGCCTCTAACCCCGATTGGCCCCGCCAGCAAGCTAGCGTCAATCAGATCTTGGCGGAGCTGCATCTCGAGGGTAAGCCGCGGATCACGATTTTCAACAAATGCGATGCAGTTGCAAGCGAGTTGCCGGAAGCTGGGCAAATACTACGCGTGAGCGCGGCAACCGGTGCGGGCATCGATACGCTGCGCGGCGAACTGCAAGAACGCTTTCCATGATCTATCGCGCCATCGCTTTTACGACCGTTTTATTTATTCTGGGCTGCACGGCAAAGCCGGGCGATCCATTTGTTGACGCTGTGAAAAACCTGCGCCCGTGCGTGGTACTGCTTACGATGCAAGTGCCAAGCGAAAACAAGCAGTTGTGGGATGATGCTTTTGCTACCGGTGTCGTGATTGCGAGTGGCGCGTGGGGCAGTGATATCCTTACCGTGCAACATGCCGTCGATCACGCCCGCAATCTTCACCTGACCATCGATAATAAGCGTCGCGAACTCGGGCATGTGATCGCAGAAGATGCACAGCTCGATATTGCCGTCGTCACCACAAAAGCCGTTCTTCCGGTCGCCAAGCTCGGCGAGTCCGCGCAACTGCAAGCTGGAGAAGAGATCGGTATCATGGGGTATCCGATTCCGGATGCATTTGAATCCGAGGGGATGGGGCTGGCGACCTCGATTGACTCCGGGCGCATCTCGAGCTTCCGCAAGCATGCCATCGAATTAAACTTGCCGATCGTACCTGGGGAAAGTGGCGGCCCGGTCTTTACGAGCGACGGCGCAGTCGTCGGCCTTGCGGAGTCGCGCTTCGATGAGGAACGCTCGATCGGGTTCGCGCTTCCTATTGACGAAGCGCGCCAATTCTTGCATCATCACGCACACCGGTTCTAATAAAGAAAGGTCAATCTTGAAACGACGATTCACCGGGGTGGGAATCGCCCTCTGTTTTCTTTTTTCTGCGTCGTTCGGCCAAGCAGCATCCGCCGAAGCTGAGATTGGCTTGACCGCCAATCTGGCGCACGGTGTCCATGCCGAAGAAACTGCCACCGCTCAATTTGCCGTGCTGCCGTTTCCGATTCTCTCCATACGTCATCGCAGCAAACGGCTGGAGCTGTTTGCCGAAAGCCTCGTTCCCATCGGCCCGATCAGATTTATCGGCGGAACGGTCGGGCAACCGCAGTCTTCGCAGCTAGGCTATCTCAGCGGCGTTTTGCGATACTACACCGCGAACGGCCGTCTCTATGTTGGAGCGGGCGCCAGTGAAATCGTGCAGCGCACGGTCTACGTGCCTTTCGAGTTTACGCACGGTTCGTTTCACGTGACGGACGGCGAAATCGATACCTCGCGATTGGCCGGCGCCCGGTACGAAGTTGGCGCGCTTCTCGCAGATTCGCCTTCGCACCGCATTCGCGTTAGCCTCGCTGCGTTGCCGTCGATCCGTGCGACGCTCAACGAGCACGCGTTTACCGCGGGTTCAATCAATCATTCGCATGACTTTTTCATCCCCGAACACGCGTCCCTCGTTGATACTTCCATCAGTATTGAGCGAACATTTCACAACCATGTATCGCTCGTCTATGGCGTGCGGTATGTCAATGTGTCTGCGGCATTCGAGGATGGTTCGCTTGCGGATCGTAACCGGTTTGTGGCCCCATTTGTGGGCATTACGCGCCGAATCTAGTGCGGTTGATGCGATGACGAAAACCACCCTTCGACAGGCTCAGGGTGACAGACGTCGCGCTATACCCTCGGTTCTTCGTCGATGCTTTTTGCGAGTTGCTCGCGCAGATGCGCCACGCTTACGAGCGAACGGTCGCCGATCCATTGCAGTGGCGGAATTTTCCAAAAGGCAGCGATTGCGGCGAGTCCCGGCGCATAGGTAGAGCGCAGCTCAGAGAACGCTTTCCACGACGCCTCTTCCTCGTTCAGTTTGAATCCGAGCTCAACCAGACGTAAACGCGCTTGGCTAAACTCAAAGCGCTCGATGCCCACGCCTTGGTGAACGTTGAGATCAAAATAGCGCGCAAAGTCGTGCACTAAGTGGCGTCCCGTCCAATACATGATGCGCGCTTGCCCGTGCGGGCCGTCGTCGGTCGTGGTTAAAAGAAGCGTTGCCGCATCGAGTAAGGTACCGAGTGCTCCGGGCCACGATTCATAATCGTGGCTCGATCGGAAGTAGGCCAAGATGGGGTAGGCGAGGTGGCTCTCCATGACTTCCGACGTCCACTGTTGACCCTGATTGAAGAGTTGCGGAAGATCGCCGAGGATGCCATTGAAGGCATGAATGGTAAGCAAACCCATGCCGCTGGGTGGCGAGCCCGAGCGCGATCCCAAGTAGCTCACAAATGCTTCGCGCTTTTGAAACGCGCCGAAGATTGCAAAGAGGTAGGCCGTGGTCACCGCAACCACACTCAAGCCCGACGCCCCGGCTGCGAGTGAGAGCAGGCGTGCCAATCCGGTATGCCCGGTATAGTCTCCAAATCCGATCGTGAGCATGGTGGTTCCGGCAAAGTACATTGCCGTCCAGATTGTCACCGGTTGCGGCTGCAGTTGCCCGCGAATCGCGTAGAACAATAGTCCGTAGCCGACAATCAAGACGAATACCCAAAGGGCTAGCGTCGTGATCATGGCAAAGGGCGCGTAGGTTCCAAAAAAGTCTTCGCGCCGGTCATCGTCGCGAATGCGCCAGCCAATTGCGGGCCACACGTGCCACAACAGGCGGTTTAGGTAGAAGCTAATCCGGAACCGGCGCGTGACGGCACGGGGCACGATGACCGACTGAAACACGTCCCGCAGCGAAATCCAAATGAGGAACACGCCACAAAGGGCGGACAAAATTTCCAAGATCGGCACGCGAGACTACTGGAGGGGCGTCAGTTTAATGTAGTCCATCTGGGTGGTTTGGTCTTTTCGCACCTTAACGTCGACGCTCGAGGTCGTGTACCCACCGGCGCTAACCGTGACCGTTTGGGTCCCGGCTGGTACCGTATTGAGCGTGAAAGCGCCTTGCGTGTCGGTCGTTGCCGTTACCGTGGTTCCGATAGCAACGAGCGCGGTGTTCACGGGCTGATTGGTCTTGGCATCGATCACGCGCCCCGTGACGGAACCATATTCCTGAACTCCGATGTGGTTCGGATCGCCGCCGCAGCCGCCCCCGTTGGCACCCAGAACGCCGAGCAAGAGTACCGAGGCCAATAACCAGACTTTCAAGCATCGCTCCTTTTTGATGTAGCCGACTCGCTGCTTTCGGTGTGACGAGCGGACCTCCCATGTTGCGATCGGCAGGACACACCTCTTGTGAAAGCTCGAAGACGAAGCGAGGGGTAATTTCAGACTTTGTGAAAAATTTCACAAGCGATGAATCCGTATGGTCCGGTTGCTATCTTCCTTGGTGTCGCCGTCGCGGCGGCACTGCTGTTTTCCGTTGTCCCGGGATTGCTCGGGCAGAAGAAGCCCAACCCTGAGAAGGCTGAAGCGTACGAATGCGGCGTGGAGCCGACTTCGAGCGTTGCCGGCCGCTTTCCAGTGCGCTTTTATTTGATTGCCATGCTCTTTGTAATCTTCGACGTCGAAGCTGCTTCATTCTATCCGTGGGCGGTGCAAATGCATGCGCTCCGCGTCTTCGGATTGCTTGAAATGGTTGCGTTTGTCATCGTGCTAGGAATCGGGTACGCATACGTGTGGAAGAAGGGCGGATTTGTATGGAGATAGGCCCGGGTCAATTCTTCCTGGCCAAACTCGATGATGTCGCCCGCTGGGCCCAAAGTTCATCGGTGTGGCCGTTAACGATGGGTTTGGCGTGCTGCGCAATTGAGATGATGACGGTCACCTCATCGGAGTACGATATCGCCCGCCTTGGTTCTGAGGTGTTCCGCGCCTCTCCGCGCCAAGCGGACCTCATGATTGTTTCTGGCCGCGTGGCCCAAAAAATGGCGCCGGTCGTGAAGCGCCTTTACGACCAAATGGCGGACCCAAAGTGGGTTATCTCGATGGGCGCATGCGCATCGTCGGGCGGCGTATTTGATAACTATGCAATTGTCCAGGGCGTCGACACCATTATTCCGGTGGACGTGTATGTTCCAGGCTGCCCGCCTACTCCAGACGGTTTGCTTTATGCCGTCAATCTTATCCAGCAGCAAATTCGTGAAGGCGGTCGCGGCGGTATCTTCGTTCGCGCCTAAAACCTTTGTCGATCTCGCTTTAGCACAGACTATTTTGTAAGGAAGACCCGATGCCGAGTACGCAATCGCCGCCGCTGGCTAGTAATGCCATCGACCCCACCAGTGTGCGGCCGCCCATCGATGATGCGATCATCGAACGGATCGATCCGCAGAATGTTCACGCGCGTCTGGAAGCTTTAAAAAGCGAAGGCTACGCGATGCTTCTGGATATCGGCGGAGTCGACTATTTGGAACGCGTGCCGCGCTACGATGTCGTCTATCATCTTCTTAAGCTGC
>JALYIF010000022.1 GCA_030775925.1 Vulcanimicrobiota bacterium
ACGATCCGCGCTCCCGTAACTGCCTGCACAGCATGTTGCGCGCCAGCCAACGGCACAACCAGCGTATATCCAATTCCCATGTTCAAGGTGCGATATCGTTCCTCGTGTTCCAAATTCCCGCGCTCGCATAACTCGGTAAAGAGTGCTGGAATGGGCCAGCGCGATTGCTCGAACACGGCCTTCATTGTTGCCGGTAATGTGCGCGGAACATTTTCTAGCAGTCCGCCGCCCGTTATATGCGACATCGTTTTCACCAGCGCAACGCGCTGAATCGCGCGCACGGCCGTGTGGTACGACGGGTGCTCGGCCAAGAGTGCGTCACCAAACGTGCGGCCATCGAAGGGCTGATTCCACTCGTCCGGCCCAATGAGTTTACGAGCGAGCGTGTAGCCGTTTGTATGCAAGCCCACCGCGGGCAATCCGATAATCGCGTCGCCCGGCACCACATCGGCTTGCTTGGGCAGCTTGTCGATATCGACGATCCCAACGATGGTACCGGCCAGGTCAAAATGGCCGGGTGCATACAGTCCGGGCATCTCGGCGGTCTCGCCGCCGAGCAAAGCACAATTGTTCTTTCGGCACGCATCATGAACGCCGGCAACTAAGCCTGCGGCGATTTCCGGGTCAAGCTTGCCGACGGCCAGATAATCGAGGAAAAACAGCGGGTCGGCATTTACAACCAAAATGTCGTTGACGCAATGATTCACGAGGTCGGCGCCGACTGTATCATAGCGTCGCATCTCGGCGGCGATCAAGATTTTTGTGCCCACCCCGTCGGCTGAGGCAACCAGCGCCCGGCTGCCGTCCCCGGGGAGACGAAAGAGGCCGCCGAACCCACCCAGGGCGTCGAGCTGGTCGGGGTGGCGCCAGCCATCCGTGACGCCCTTGTACCGGCGAACAGCCTCGTTTCCAGCCTCAATATTTACGCCCGCCCGGGCATAGGCATCGGTCATACCAGCGTCTCCGCAGGGCACTGCCCTAGCGGTGCGCAATCCCATATTTCTGCCATTTTGGGCATCATTCACCATTCGAAAGGTTGACCATGCAAGTTCGTATCGTCACTGATGCGCCCGGTTCGGTACGCGCGGGCGCACTCGTCGTCCCCGTTTTCAGCGGCGAAAGTCTACAAGGTGTCGCGAAAACGATCGATGCCGAACTCGGTGGCGCACTCTCCGACGTTTCCGGAACGGGCGAGCACAAAGGCAAGCTTGCCGAACTGTCGCTCGTGCACGCAAAAGACAAATCCTACAAGCGCGTCTTGCTCGTCGGACTCGGCGAAAAGGCAAAATTTGAACCCTATCTGCTGGCACGCTATGCCGGGGCAGCCGTTCGTTACTTAGGAAAACGCGGCTTCACGGACGTTGCTTTTGCGCTGCCCGAAACCGCCAAAGGTCACGAAGCCGCAGCCGCTTCTTTCATTGTCGAAGGTGCGCTCAGCGGGACGCTCGATACCACGATGTACCACTCCACGCCCGATAAAGTTATTAAGATCGAAGCGCTCTCGCTCTTGGCCGACGGCCTCGATAAAGATGCACTCGAACGCGGCATCAAACGCGGAGAAATTTTGGGCGATGCGGTAAACGCCGCCCGCACCATGGCCCTGATGCCCGCCAATGACATGACCCCAACGCTGCTGGCGAAACGGGCCAAGAAACTCGCGAAAGAAGCCGATCTTGACATCGATATTCTTGACGAAGAGAAAATGAAAGATCTTGGCATGGGGTCTTTGCTCGGCGTCTCACGCGGCAGCGATGAAGAAGCCAAGATGATCGTCATGACGTACAAAGGTGATCCCTCGAGCAAAGAACTGCTCGCCCTGGTTGGTAAAGGCTTGACGTTTGATTCCGGCGGTATCTCGATCAAGCCAGCCGAGAACATGCACGAAATGAAGTACGATATGTCAGGCGGCGCGGGCGTTATCGCAGCCATGTACGCAATCGGCAAAACAAAGCCCAAAATCAACGTGGTCGGCATCGTACCGGCTAGCGAAAATCTTCCCGGCCCGCGCGCAATGAAGCCCGGCGACATCTTGCATGCGATGAACGGCAAAACAATCGAAGTGATTAACAC
>JALYIF010000023.1 GCA_030775925.1 Vulcanimicrobiota bacterium
TGCGCGCGACTGGACCCGGATGGGGCGGACTTGAGGCAGCTTTGTGCCCGAGATCTCTGCCAGGGAGCGGATCACAATGAATGAACTCTAGCGCCGGTATTGCGTTATTATTAGAACCAACTCCGCACCAATTTGATATGCCCCGCTCTCTATTCCAGTCCTTGGCGGTCACCCTCCTTGTTACTTGTGCCGCCACGTTTTTCACCACGGCGGCGGCGACCGCCGATGATTGGGCTGATTGCCGAGCAGAACGAGAGCAAACGCTCGCTGCATGCACAGCGATCATTGAACGTGGTGGAACCCCACACGAACTCATGGAAGCCCATGCGCGCCGCGGAACTGTCAAACATCGGAGCGGGGATTTAGACGGGGCATTGGCTGATGCGAACCAAGCTGTAGAATTGGAGCCGCACGTCAACGCACTTTTCCTGCGTGGCAACGTACTGGCCCAACGGCGAGACCTAGCGGCGGCCATTGCGGACTACACTCGCGTCATCGAGCGCCAACCCAGCCGTGCAATGGCTTACATCAACCGCGGCCGCGTTTTGACGGATACCGGGGAATTGGACCGAGCGCTGGCGGACCTTGATCGCGGTATCGGATTGGACCCAACTTCACCTGATGCATTTTTAGCGCGCGGAGGCCTTTATCGCCGGAAGGGGGAACTAGATCGCGCAATCTCCGATTACAGCCGCTCAATTGCGTTAAAGCCTCGCACACCGATCGTGTTTGCGGCACGGGGAGATGCGTTTAATGCCAAAGGTGATTTTGACCGGGCTATCGAGGACTACGATCGCTTTTTAGCAGAGAATCCCGGGGACAAAAGCATTAAGGACCGCCGCGATGCGGTTGTTGCGCAGAAGGCCGAGCTTGCCAGAAACGGAGACTCCGCCCCGCGAGCAGCCGTGCCAGCCTCTGAACCATTACTGGTGCGAGCCCAGACTTTGCTTTCTCAGAACAAATTCGCCGACGCCATCTCTGTGTTGGACAGTGAACTCAAAACCAATCCGACTTCGCTCCCTGCGCTTCGTATGCGAGGACTCGCTCATGCCCAGATGAATCATCGGGTTCAGGCGCTCGCTGATATGAACGAAGTGCTCAAGAGGGTGCCCGATGACAAATTCATGATCGCGACTCGAGGCAACTATGAGGGCATTTTGCGCGAGTATGATCTGGCCCTTGCCGACTTTAACCATTTGCTTGAGCTCGACCCTACCAGCGGCGATGGGCGGGTCGGTCGGGCACGAGTGCTCAGCGTTAAGGGAGAAGATAAAGCGGCCCAAGCGGAATTCGATCGCGCGATCGCTGAGAATCCAAAGAATGTGATGGCCTATCAAGGACGCGGCACACTACTGCATCAAAAGTGCGAGCTCGATCAGGCTATCCTCGATTTTGACCGAGCGCTGGCGATCAGTCCACGATACGCCGACGCCCTGGCGGGCCGTTCCCTCGCGTTGCTCGGAAAAGGGCGAATCGTAGAAGCAATCTCCGACGTTGATCGCGCACTCGAAAACGTACCCGGCCATCGTCTTGCCCGCCTCACGCGCGCCATTTCACTCGCTATGAGCGGGCAGCTAGAGAGAGCAATCGCAACGTTCGACGATATTATTGCCGTCGATCCCGCAGAATATTTACCCTTCTTGCATCGCGGCCGCGCCCAAATGTTGAAGGGCGATCTGGACGCGGCCTTGTCTGACCTGAACCGAGCTTCCAAGCTAAAGCCGGACGCAGGCGATGTGCTTACCACCCGCGCGCTCATTCTGACCCGAAAGGGCGACTATGATGCCGCCCTCGCGGATTTGAACAAGGCCATTACAATAAAGGAGAGTGTAGCCGTATACCGCGCTCGCGCAGATGTTTATGAGCAACAGGGCAAGGAAAGTCTTGCGATACATGATTTAGAAAAGGCGGATGCGTTTGAAGCTAAGTGCTTCTTCGATCTGGCCGCGCAAGCCGAAGCGCGACAACGCCTGGAGCGGCTTGGTCAGCGAAGGATGTAATTTTATGCGACCGAATTCCCGTGTGCAAAATTTGCGACGGTCTCAATAAGCGCGTTCTAAGAAAACTGCACCCCGATATGCGGCGTCTTGATTTTACTTTTCTGCATCATCGTGAGGCGCGATCGGTGGGCTCTGGATAAAGCCGAACTCTCTTGCTTTAACCTCAACTTCCTGTCGCTCTTTCCGAAGCATGGCGGCGGTACCCTCGAGGGTCATCCCGCTGATAAAGGCAGCCTCGAGAAATAACAGATCGTCGCTCGTCCACTCCCGGGTACGCATACGCAACTCCTACTGTGAATTAACGCATGCGAAGCTATTCACGTTCCTCCTACGGAACACCTGGTAAGGCTGGAACCAGGAACATCCCCCGCGTCAAACCGTTTGTTCGTCAAACTCTCTAGAGAGGAGATGAACATGCGAAATACTGTTCTGGCGAGTCTTGCGGCCCTTAGTTTGGCTGGCGCTTCCCTGCCCGCCTCATACGCCCAGGATGCTGTAGTTGGGGGCGCCATCATTGGCGGTGCAACTGGTGCAGCAGTCGGCGGCGCCGTGGGCGGTGGCCGTGGTGCGGCGATCGGTGCCGGTGTCGGTGCCGTAACCGGTGCTGCGGTCGGTGCGAACGCGGGCGAGCGTCGAGTTTATCGCTCTCGCGCCCAATACGTGGTTCGTGAACGTCCGGCGTACAGGTCCCGCACCTGCTGGATCAACCGGTATGGCGAGCGTGTCTGTAAGTATCGCTCCCGCTACTAATCCTCCAAAAGGCCCCTTAACCGGGGCCTTTTTTTATCCTCCATCATCGCCGCTTTAAACAGAAAGAGCTCACCGGACCGGGGAAGGCGGTGAGCTCTTTTGTCCGACCGGACGCAAAGCGTGCAAGGGGGATTGCAACGGGGCCGGGTACCGGGAACGCGAAGAAACAGGAAAACGTTCCGCTAAAAAGCCGGCGGTGTCCGACGCGCATCAGCTCGGGCAGAAGGTATCGCCTGAACCTGAATGGCCAAATCGGGTTTTGCTCCGCTCTCTGGTGGCACCCACACCCCAAAGTCAAGCTCCCTCTTGGAACGTTGAATGCCGCCGAGAGTTGTACCGCGAGTCAACAGCCATCCGGTCGGAGCACCTTTTTGTCCGAGATGGATTTGGTTGAGCTAATTCCTACAACCGCCTTTGGAGCCGTGATGAAACATCGCCGAATTTATCTTGGAAGCGTCGCGGCCGTAGCGCTGATCATTGGCTTGCCAACCGGTCATTTTGTGGAAAGGGCGACGGCTCAGCTTAATGTGAACGTCAGTGTTGTGACGGTCGACACGCTGCGGGAGCGGGTTGCACCTCAAGGT
>JALYIF010000024.1 GCA_030775925.1 Vulcanimicrobiota bacterium
CGCCGCCGGAGTAAATTGGCGGATCGGGGCGGTGCGCCGGGCCGCCAAGTCGGCGCGGGCCCCGGCAAAATCTGCTGCTAAGGATCGGGCTGCTTCGGAAAGCTCGATAGGACCACGGGCCGGGCGGTTCGCCCGGCGGCGAACCAGCTCTTCACCCGGCGTCACCGCAGCACGCAGGGTGAATGTGAGATTGACCTGGGCAGCGAGGGGTTCCAGCTCCGGCGGGCCTGCGAGGGCCGACAGGGTCACGCCCGCGCCCGTGAGGATGTTCTGTAGGGCAGAGAGATCCTCGGCAGTCGGCGCGACCGTACCAAAAACCGCGGTGGCACTAGACCCGTTATAGAAACTGGAGCGCTCGTCAAGGCGAGCTTGAAGTTCCAAAAGAGCCTCGCCGAAGGCCCGATCCGCAAACATCAACTCCAGACCCCGACCCTTGCCACGAACCACCGTCATACGAAGAAGCGCTTCCTCACTAGAATATATTCTAAAATCTCTCCGGGAGAATGTAGGCCCGTTCCCGAGTCTAGGCTGCCACCCTCTACCATCCACAACGGGTTCACAAGTTCATCGAATTATCCACACACAATTCACACCTAGGGTGGGTAACGCAGCAACCTTGCCGCACGTTGTCGTACTACCTCTTTGCCGTACTTTTCCACCCGGACGCGGGTAAGGATTGAAAAAGATGCTCCGTCGCCTCCTACCCGCTGCGCTCATTGTAGCGCTCCTAAGTGCCAGCATACCGGCACCCGCCCTAGCCGTATCAACGGCAGCCGAAATTCAAATGGGCGCTTCCGCCGACGCCGGGATCGTGCAAGGTTCGGTCGTTGAAACCGATCCGTTGCTCATCAAATGGGTGAAGTCGATATCCGATAAGCTGTTCGCACAGACGGCGCGCAAAGATATTCCGTACAATGTGAAGATTCTCGATACGAGCGATGTCAATGCATTCTCGGTCTACGGCGGCTACATGTATGTCAACATGGGACTGCTGGACTTTGCTCAATCCGATGACGAACTTGCGGGAGTCATTGGACACGAAACAGGCCACATCGAGCGGCGCCATATCATAACGCGCGAGGCAAAAGCGCAAGGCATTAACCTGCTCTTCGGCATTATTTCGCTCTTCTCACCGTTCGTCTACCGCTTCGGGCAACTCATGCAAGCGGGTTTGTTGGCAAAACTTTCACGCGCCGATGAATTGCAAGCCGATCAGTATGGCGTCTTATTGATGTCGCGCGCCGGGTACGATCCCGAAGCAATGGTGACGTTCATGCAACATCTAGGCCAACTCGATAAGAGCCGCCCGGACTTGCTCACGAAATATCTGGAAGATCATCCCGAACCCGATAAGCGCGTCAGCCATTTGATGGGCTATGCGCAACTGGATCCAACCAAAGTAACCACAAACGAACTGCTCGTCTCGGCCGTGCACGATTTCGATACCGCACGTTACAGCATTGCCGCGCTCAAATTTCAGCGAGTCCTAAAAGCTGACCCCGAAAACGGAGCCGCGCTTTTGGATCTCGGCCAGGCGCAACTGGCGCTCGGACAGGTGAATAAGAGCGAACAGAGTCTGACCCAGGCTGCGCAGAAGGGCAATGGACCCACCCGCGACGCCGCCCTCTCGCGCATCACCAGCCTGCGTCAAATGGATCGCCACCGCATCTTATCCCAGCCCAACCTCGCGCCGCTCCGCGCGCAACTGACGCAAGCCGAAAGTTCCCTGGACAACGCTGCTGCCCAAATCTCTGCACGGCGTGACGCGGGACGCGATCAAATCAAAAACTTGCAAGATCGCCTGCAAGAAGTTTCTTACGAGCTTCCCGATTATAGCAATATCGAAGTTCGTCCGAATTCGCGCTTGTATGTGGTGCAAAAAAATATCACGAGCATGGGACGCGCGATCGAAAATGCGCTAGATCACAACAACACCGTCATTCGCGATACGGGTTCTATTGAAAGAAATAAGGAAGGCGGCGTCCTCAAGGAGAGCCTCGACGTCTTACACGAGTTGCAAGCGCCACTCAATCAAACCCCCGTCACCCCGGACGCCATCGCGCTGCTGCCATCTTACTCGCGGATGCTCTCTCAGATCAACCTAAGCAACAGCGATCTCATTCGCGCAGTTGACGCCAGCCGCGCCTCGCTTGCCATGGTGGATCTGGCCACCGGCGACCTTGATGCGTTCCTCAAGGAGTTGCAGCACCGCCGGCCCAACCGCGATTTCGGCGATATTACCAGTTACGACTACGATGCGCTGGTACCACTCATGCAGAAAGCGAGCACCTCCCTCAACAACGCCGCCGTCGCCGCCTCGCAGGCAGCCCAACTCTACAACATGGCTCGGTCGCGCCAACTGGAGAGCCGCATCACCATGCTGGGTTTAGGAACCTCCCCCCAGCGGTATGCTACCCTCCAGAACGCACTGCAACAACGCGTGCAAAACACCGGTATAGACTATATATCGATGCTCCATCAAGGCCTAACGCCGGGCGAAGTGGTCTCCGCTTCGATTATCGCAGCGGATACCAACAGCACACCGGCCGCAATACTGGCCGAGTCGGCATCGACACATCGCTCGCTCGTGGACGTCGCCAACAATCGCGGCATGCACGCGCAGGCGCTGGAGATCTTCCTGGGGCTGGTCTATTCGGACTACACCGATGATCCGACGCGGGAAACCAGCAGCCCGCAGACGACGAACACGCATAACGTTTAAGTAAGAGGGAGCGCACCGACCATGGCCGCGACAATGGGAGCCGCCGGAGACCTGTTTCGCCTTGTCCGCAAGGGCATCGACGTTCGCGCGGTGCAGGCTCACACGCGCAAACCTTTCCGGTTCTTGCTCTGCGGCGACCCCGCGTATGTGGCAGCCTTTCGCGGAATGTTGCTCGCCGGACACGAGGATGGCGTCGTACCAGTGGAGTCCGCCGCTACTTTAGAAAATTTCGACGCCCAGCGGCCAGCGGAATTACAAACCCGCGAAGCGCGTTGCATTATTTTCCTTGGCCGCCAGGGCGACGTAAACATCGATGCGATGACGGCTCTACAAGCGGCTCGCCTGCCAATTTTCGCAATCACGGTCGAGGAAGGCGCACAGCCCACCGGACCCGCTAGCCTTCCAGCGGCCGGTACGTGGGCCGAATATATTGTCCCATCAATCTCGCGTGAAGTCTTGAAAGGCCGGCTGTTTCCGCATCTGGTTGAAAGTTGCAAAGGCGTCGAGATTGCCGTGGGACGTAACTTGCCGGCACTTCGGGAATCGGTTGCCGCCAAGCTCACGCGCGATGCCGCTAACAACGCGCTCAAAATTGCTCTCGCAAGTGCGGTCGTGGACCACGTTCCCGTAATCGGCATTGTGTTAGGCGCACTTGCCTCAGCGGGCGACACCGTCGCGATTACCGGCGTTCAGATGATGCTGCTCCTGCACATCGAGGCGGCTTACGGGAAAGACCCCGACGTGCAACGCATGTGGCAATTGCTACCGGTCGTCGGGGGCGGTTTTGGATGGCGCATGCTCGCGCGCGAACTCTCGGGTTTTATTCCAGTCGCAGGTATCGGCATCAAGGGCGCAATTGCATACGCGGGTACCATCGTTGTCGGCGAGGGCGTGACGTTTTACTACGAGCATGGGCGTCATATGTCCAAGGGACAAGCCGCCGCCATTTACGATCGCACCAAGAGCGACGCGATGACGTTCGCCAAAGACCTGATCGGAAAATTCCGCAACAAGTAGCGCTACGAAAGCGCGGCGTCTACTTGTTCGATGAGTTTCTCGTCGTCTAAGCCGGCGAGGTCTGCGCTAAGTCGTGGGCGGAACATTGCCGCAATTTGTTGCGCCAGTTCCGCGCGACGTGCCGGAAGTAGTGCGCTCCGGCGTTCGATGAAGCGTGCGACCAGAGCGCGCTCCTCATCCGATGCGGGAATTGACGGCGCTGAATTTTGCGTCGGGAATGTTGGTGCGACGATTCCCGAGTCGCGCACGACGATGGTTCCAGCGGCATAGTCACCCAGACGCTTGTTTTCTTGGGAAGCTAGCGAAGTGATCGCACTCAAGAGATAAAATCCGATTCCGAATTCCAGCGTGCGCACCAAGTTGCGGATGAGCGAGCTCATAAAATCAATCGGGTAGCCACCGTCCCGCACGACGCGGATTCCAATAAGCCGCTTACCAGGCGTTTGGCCGTTCCACGCCGCTTCAAAGATGATGAAGTAGCCAAAGAAAATCGTGAAGACCATAAAGATGATAATGGCAATTGCGATCGATTGTGTAAGTTTTTCTTCGGCAGACGTCAACTTTGCGGGCGGTGGCGAATGTCCGGAGATCGCGACAAGCGCCCAAATTACCAAGCCCGTTATGGTCACCTGCGCCAATAGGTCGAGGAGCATCGCAAGAAAGCGGCTTCCTAAGCCGGCGAGGTCGTACGAGAATGCAATACTTTCTGGCGTTCTTACAGCAAGCGTGCGGTCCACTGCACACCAATTGTACTCAGGTTGGACGCGTCCTTGTTGCAGCGAACATTGATTACGACACCGGCACGGTGGGTAAAGGACATCCCCACCAAATAAGGAGTAATGCAAGCGTGGCCACATTAGACGAGGTCAAGACACAAGCTCAAACCCAGGCCGGTGAGCTTGCCGGACAAGCCAAAGGGGCGATCATCGGGCAGATCGATCAACGCACGCGTGACGCCGGCCAAGTGATTACCACTCATGCCGAAAGCATTCGCACGATAGGGGATTCGTTGCGCTCACAAGGCCAGGACGCGCCAGCGCGTATTGCCGATATGGCGGCCGGTCGCATGGAGCAATTCGGATATTACCTCATTGAAACTGACGGCGAACGCATTGTTGCCGACCTTGAAAAACTTGCGCGTAAACAACCGCTCTTGACGATGGCCGCCGGCCTGAGCTTGGGAATTTTGGGTGCGCGCCTCCTGAAAGCGAGCGCCTCACAGCGCTATCAAACTTACGGACAAGATCATGGGAACCACGTCGCCGGTTCGATGAGCTACGCCAATTCGCCGGGCACTTCCGGTTCTCAGAGCTACTACGAGGATTAACAATGGACCGGTTTGAGGATGAAGGTCTGCGCGATCAGGGGATCGGCGATCTCATGAAACGACTATCGAGCGAACTCTCGCTCCTTATTCGTCAGGAGCTTGACTTAGCGAAAGCTGAGATGCTCGAGAAAGGCAAAGTTGCCGGTGCAAGTGCCGGGATGTTCAGCGGCGCTGCCGTTGCGGGCGTGCTCGCGGCGGGCGCATTTACCGCTTTTCTGATCCTTGCCCTGAGCCTGGCAATGGCCCCTTGGCTCGCCGCTCTTATTGTCACAATCGTGTACGGCGCAGTCGCCGGCATTCTAGCAATGAGCGGAAAGAAAAAATTTGAGGAAGCAGCACCGCTGATTCCCGAGCAAACTGTAGACACCGTTAAGGAGGATGTTCAATGGGCAAAAACCCGGATCAAATCCGCCGGGAGATAGAAGACACACGCGATCGTATGGGCGATACGGTGGATGCACTTGCGTATAAGGCAGATGTACCGAACCGGGTCAAAGATTCGATTTCGGACAAGGTCGACAACGTGAAGTCGGCGATCGGCTCGACCGCATCAAAGATGACGTCCGCGGTTACGGGTTCGGTTAGCGATAAGCTGCCGGACGCGGGCGATGTACGCCGCGGTGCGAAGCGCGCTGTCGGCATGGTTAAAGAGAATCCACTCGGCGTACTGCTTAGCGGTGTTGCCGTCGGGTTTGTGCTGGGCTCGCTCCTGCCTTCAACCGAACTCGAAAACGAACGCATCGGAGAGTTGAGCGATCAACTTAAAGCGCAAGTCAAAGACGCCGGTAATCAGGCACTCGAGCACGGGAAAGCCGTACTTAAAGAAACTGCGCAGGCCGCACAGCACTCCGCCCAAGATCACACGCATCAGTTGACCGAAAAACTGACGCCGCAAGATCAGGAGCCTGTCCTCGCCGACCGATATAGCAACCTAACCTAGTAAATTGCCGAACACCGGCGAAGCTCCCGTGGTATACCCACGGGAGCTTTTTTCTTGACCCAGACACAATTCTTAGCGCGCCGAGGCGAAGCTTGGAAACGCCTTGAAGCGTTGCTCGCGCGTGCGGGCCGTGGCATTCGGCGTATGGATCCGGGCGAAGTTGTTGAACTTGGGCGGCTCTATCGATGGGTGACCTCCGACCTTGCGTACGCGCAAGGCCATCGTTTTGATGCAAACCTCCTGGCCTACTTGAATCGCCTGACCGCGCGTGCGCATGCACAAGTATATCGGGGCGCAGCCCAAACCGGTCGCGAACGCATCGTCGAATTTTTTGCCCGGACGTTCCCACGGGAGTTTCGCACCTCGCTTCTGCCGATCGGAATCTGCATTGCGATAACGGTGCTCTCTGCGCTGGTCGCTTACAGCGCCATCTCGGCGGATGCGGACCGTGCTCTTGCCATCTTACCGCCGGACATTGTCCCCGCGCACATCCAAAAGAGCCTGCACGACAGCAATTTTGCATTTCGGCCCGAGCAAGCGGCCGAAATGTCTGCAGAAATAATCACAAACAATATTCGCGTCTGCGTCATCGCGTTTTCAGGCGGCATCGTTTCGCTCGGTGGGATGACACTCTGGATTATTCTCACCAACGGGCTGATGGTTGGCGGGCTCGGTGCCGTCTTTGGCCAAGCCGGATTTGGATATGATTTTTGGGCAACCATCGCGCCTCACGGTGTTATCGAACTTACCGCAATCCAAGTTGCCGGCGGCGCAGGTCTTTTACTCGCCGCGGGAGTTCTCTATCCGGGGCGCCTGCGGCGGCGCGACGCCATCCGTATCTACGGGCGCCGCGCGGGAATCCTTATTGCGGGCGTCTGCGCGATGCTTCTACTTGCCGGAACGATCGAAGGCTTTTTCTCGCCACTGCGTTTCAGTCCTGAAATCCGTTACGCCGTGGGCGCCCTGACCGCACTCGGACTCGTTGCCTACTTTGGTTTTTGCGGACGCGTTACAACAGCGCGCGTGCTTTCACATCCAAATACGCGTCGATAAGGGCCGTATTGAGCTTCGCCGCCGGGGCGTCAATCACGCGCACGCCAAACTTTCCGAGTGCCGTGCGAGCCGCGCGCCGTTCGTCGGCTAGCGTAGCTGCTACGCTAGCGCGATAAACGTCTAGCGTTGTGTGCGGGACGGTTTGAAGAGCCGTATCGACAGCGGCGTCATTCATAAAAACGCACAGCACTAAATGCCGCTTTGCAAGCGTTGCAATCTGCGAAAGGACCGTCGCGCTCGCCACCGGGTCGAACATGTCGGTGAAGAGGATGATCAGGCTTCGCTTGTGCAGGTGGCCTCGCACATAGGAAAATGCTCTTGCGTAGTCTGGTTCTTCAAAGCGCGGCTCTAAGTCGTAGATGTATTCGGAGGCTTGCGCTAAAGCAACCTTGCTCGAACGTGGAGCCGAAGCAAACAAGATATCGCTCGCAAAGGCGACAAAGCCGATCTTATCACTGGCGAGGCCTGCAATTGTCGCCACGCTGAGAGCGGAAGTGACCGCATAGTCGAATTTACGTTGCGCGCCGATGCGCGGCGTCATCAGCCGGCCACAATCCAGCACCAGCATAATGTTTTGCGAGCGTTCAATCTCTTGCTGGGCGACCATCAATTTGCCGCGTCGAGCCGTGGCTTTCCAATCAATCGCGCGGAACGGGTCACCGCCCGCCCACTCGCGCAGACTCTCAAACTCAGTACCGGTGCCGCGTAGCCGCATCTTGCGCAGGCCCGCTTCAAGCAGACGGTTCCTGCTATTCAAGCGCCCGTAGCGCGCAACTGCCGAGAGGTCGGGATAAATGCGCGCTTCGTGGGCCAGCGAAATGCGGCGACGACGCCGCAACAGCCCCAAACGATTTTCAAACCAGACCGAAACGCTGAGCAGCCCGACCCGCCCGCGTAGTCGCGGGGTCACCGGACGATTCAAAACGGTACTGGATTGCGCGGCGATGTGGCCGGAAAGTTCGTCTACGTCAAACGCAAGCTGCGCCACTGGCGATTCGATGATTCCAATGCGGATCGTGCGGCTGCCGCCATTGGTTACACGATAGCCCAATGCGGCCGGCACGCGGAGAGCAAAATGTTCCATGCTCGTGCGCTCAACGAGGATCTTCTCGGCCTGCGGTCCCCACGCGGCATCTACCAGTAGCAGTCCGGCCAAGAGCATCGCGGCTCCAATAGCGATAAACAATGCCGCGGGAAGAGCACCGGCAAGAATAAAAAGCCCTGCAACCGCCGCCAGTGCCCAAAACAACCGCGGCGATGCCCAGACAGGCAGCCACAACGCGGGCACTACGATGTGGCCGTTGCCGTTTCGCGTGGTACCGGAACGCTCGAGAGCACACCGTCCAGTATTTCTTGTGCGCTACGACCTTCAATCTCCGCGTGCGCGTGTACGATCAAGCGATGAGCGAGCACCAACTGGGCAACGTCCTTGAGATCATCCGGTGTTGCGTAGTCGCGCCCATCAATCGCCGCTGCGACTTGAGACGCTAGCAGCAGACTCAGCGCCGCACGCGGGCTAGCGCCCAGCGCCAGCTGAGCCGAATTGCGCGTCGCCGCAATCACGTCATACACGTAACGTTGCATCGACGTTGAGACGTGGACGGCGCGCACTTGCGCCTGCGCTTGCAAAATCTCCGCGCCAGTTGCGACCGGGCCGATACCGGAGCGCTCGAGGGCGTGGGCCGCAAAGCCGCCTGCCGCGCGCGCAAGCAGTAGCAGCTCTTGGTCGGTTTGCGGATATCCCGCTGTGACTTTTACAAAGAAGCGATCCAGTTGCGCTTCGGGCAGCGGATAGGTGCCCTCGTATTCCAGGGGGTTCTGGGTGGCGCACAAGATGAACGGCTCCGGCAAGACTTGCGCAGCGCCGTCAATGGTAACGCGCCCTTCTTCCATCGCTTCCAGCAACGCGGCTTGCGTCTTCGGCGGCGTGCGATTGATCTCATCGGCTAAAACGACATTGGCCATGATCGGGCCAGGGCGCGTGCTAAACTCCGCGGTCTGCGGATTGAATACGGTCGTGCCGACAACATCGGCCGGCATTAAGTCCGGCGTAAATTGAATGCGCCGGAAGGGCAGGCCTAGCAGTAGCGCGAGCGTGCGCACGAGTAGGGTTTTTCCCGTGCCCGGTACGCCCTCGATCAAGAGATGGCCCCGCGCAAATAATGCAAGTTCAAGTGCGAACGCCATGCGCTCAGAACCGACGAGCACATCGCCCAAGCCACTGTTAATTCGCTGGGCAAGAGCCGCAACCGAGGTGCTCATCAGGGAAAGTCCTTTCGAAGTTGTGCGCTCAGAATTCCAGCGCGCAGGAGTTCGGCATCATTTGGCCTTTCCAAATCGCCGAGGCGGTCGAGTTCGAGCACGGCACGCCGCTGCTCTATATTTTGCAGGCGCGCGAGAATTTTTGATACCGGCGTCCGTTCGGCCAGCGCCAAATTGCGACGAACCCCGCGCAGCGCCGAATCGGCGGCATCCGTAAGCGCTTTGCGTGCTGCACGCGCATGACAAAGCAATTCCGCCATGGAGGTAATGTAGGCCGCTGAGTCCCGCTCGTCGGCTTCTTCGGGCGCCAGCGGAGGAGCTAGCGGAAACAAATTTCCGACAATGCTCAACACAAGTGCGCCCGCAAGGATCCAGACACCCCAACCAACCGGACGAGGCAAGGCATCCCAAAGCGATTGCGGCTGGGCATAGCCGTGCGTCGCTTCATCGAACGCCACAGGCCCCGCAAACGAACGCGCGAGTTGCACGCCAAACCGGGCATTGTCGGCTGTGCCAATACGAGCATTGGAAAAAACTGCCGTATCGGTCAACGCAACGATTGTGCCTTTTCCGTAGCGGTATTGCATCGCGACAATCCCGTCATGGGTCGCCAGCAGCGGCACCATTTTTGCCGATGCATCCCAAGCAAAATAGGATGCAAACGATCCGTTGACATGCGCGACCCCGCGCGTGAGCGCCGCATCCAAAAATGGCTGCGCTCGATGCTGGGGCTTGTCGGCATCCCGGCTTGCCGGAATTCCCAAAAGCGTATCGTACTCGCTCCCATACGGAGGCGCGAGCACAAGCAACGTTCCGCCGCGACGCGTCCATTCTTTCATCGCAAGGATATCATTTCGCGACATGCCGCCATCACGTGATGCAACGACGTCTGTTGCAGACTGTGCGACGATGAGTGTCCCAACTCGCGCATCCAGAAAGTGATGGTCACGAACGAAGCGGTGTGGCGTGATTCCTTCGCGGCCCAGCAGTTCGAAAAAAGCGCGATACCCGTTGGGCCCGGTGTCATACGAAGATGGAACCGAGATCTCTGCCGGATGTTGGCTTGCAGACCGCGCGAGAGAAAGCCCAATGAGCAGCGCGAGCGCCACAACGCCCAGCATCGCATCGCGGCCAAGCTTAAGCGGCATCCGTACGCACCTCGCTGCGCCGCAGTTGTTCGTAGGCCGATTGCGCACGCGCCCAATCCTGCGGCCCTGCTTGCTCATCCGCGTAAATGGTTTGGGTGAGTAGCGCGCACAGTGTTGCAAACGGCTCCGCCGCAGCATTACTGCTGGACGACACCGCGCGCCGTAACTGGCCAACCGTTTCGCTCGGCACGCCGCGCAGCAGACCACGGCGATCTAACAAACACACCGCGGCCGCGAAGACCGTGGTAATGGCCACCCGATATCTCTCCTCTTCTGCCTCGCGACACGCTCGAGAAAAGAGTGTGCCCGGATCTTGCGTCAGATCGACCGAATGCGCGCCATCATTGATACTTGAACGGCCCGCGTACCGCACGATAATGCGTCCGACTAGGAGCACGAACCCCAGCATGGCAAGCAATAAGAACACATCGCCGATGGCCACGCCGGCGCCCGACGAAAACTTGACCCGTCCAAAGAGTGCATCCATCAGCGCCCGCCACCGCTCTCCCAACCACGCCGTAAGGCGGTCGAACCACGATTGTGGGGCCGGTTTTTGAGTCGCGGTATGCAGCCGGAATGTTTTGTGATCGGCAAGGATGGTTTCTACCACGCGCCGTGCGTCGGCCGCCTGCACGACATGCTGCGCTTGCAATCGCGAAAGCGCGTGTTGCGTCTGCGCGAATGTCCGTCGACGCGCGTCGCGTTCTTTCGCGCTATGCACGCGTGCGATTGTTTGGTGATTGGCCGCTTCCCAGTGCTGCAAGTATGGGCCCGTTACGGCCAAAAGGAACGCAGCCGCAAGGGCAGCGATACTCACGTCGGGCTCAAACCGCCTTGGATCGATTCAATCGAGGGTTGTAGATCGAGGCCTTCCACCCGCGTTCGCACATCGAAATAATAGACAGCAACGAAGACGGACACGAAGCTCGAAAGCGTGAGCCCCACGAGCAGCCCGAATAATGAATCGAGCGCATGAGAGTGAAAGGTCGACGATAGCAAAGCTTGACCGAAGACGGAAATTAATAAAACCCCAAAATCGACTGCGCTAACAGCCAGGGTGATCAGCGCGGCGCGCCCGATGTTCGCGCGATTGAACACGCGGCTAAAGCTCGATGCAAATGCGCGGCCGACGCCCACACGCTCGACTGTCACAGCGTACACACCGAACGCAAAGCAGAGAATCGCCTGCATTAACAAAATGAGAAACCATACCAATCCAATCGCCCCGACGAGGACCATGAGGAAAATACCAAGCGCAGGCACCCCTCTGAGAGCCAGGGCAGCAAAGACCGCGCCAAAGACGATGCCGAGAAAACCGA
The DNA here is from genome assembly GCA_030775925.1 of Vulcanimicrobiota bacterium. Lineage (GTDB taxonomy): Bacteria > Vulcanimicrobiota > Vulcanimicrobiia > Vulcanimicrobiales > Vulcanimicrobiaceae > JACRUB01. The sequence continues at coordinate 11,789 of JALYIF010000024.1, forward strand.
CCACGACGGTGAGGGCAATGGCGAGCAATTCGAGAAGCGTGATCCCGACAATACTCAGCCAACGTGCTAAGGCTAGCCGCCAACAAGCCCGCCACTCCGGAACTATACCGTGTGCGGTACGCTCCACAGCCAGCACCCCGGCGGCCGACAGTAAAGGCGCTAAGCCTATCGAGAGTGCCAGAATAACGAACGTGGCGTCGCGTTGCGTTGGGGATTGCGGCGGACTTGCGACCGGGTGGCCGGTGCGCACGCTCGATAATTGCTGGCCGAGTTGCGCATAAGCGGCCGCTGCGTCGGGTTGCGTGAAGTATTCAAGGACTGACAATGGCAGAAAGAAGAACAGCGCGATCACGGTAAACGTGACGAAATTGCGAACATAAATCGTCACCGCACGATCGAGAATTTCGCCGACATTACGCGGGCGCAGCGCCGATTCTGCAGGTTGTAGCACCTGGGGCCGGTTCTTGAGGGTTTGCAAGCCCTCCTGGGGTAGTAGTAACCCGAATGCAAATACTGGGCACCATCGCCGGCATCTGGCGCTATCCCGTAAAAAGCCTGGCGGCTGAGGCGCTTGAAATTGTACAGGTGCTTGAGGATGGAATTCCGGGCGATCGCGCGCAGGCGCTCGTCGTGCGCTCCGGTCACGCGCGGATCGGAAAGCCCTATCGTGGCAAAGAAAACAATATGCTCCATCTGAGCGCCAGTGCCCACGAGGGCCAACAACATGCGCTTGCGCGGCATGTCGCGGTCGACATTGCCGATGATGCGCTGCATTATTTTGATGCGGCGCCGATCTCGATTATTTTTGACCGGTGGCTCCATGAAGCATCCGAGCTTGTGGGCTATGCGCTGGAGCCTTTGCGATACCGCCCGAATTTTTTCGCGCGCGCCGACGCAGCGTCCACAATGGGCGAGAACGACTTGGTGGGCGCCACGGTACGGATCGGGGAGGTCGTGTTGCGCGTTACCAAACCGATTGGGCGATGTGTAACGACAACGTACGACTTGCGATCCGGGGAGTCCGACCCAAATGTGCTGCGCCAAGTCGCGCAGCACCGGCAAAACTTCTTAGGGATTTATTGCGATGTGCTGAAGACGGGAACCGTCGCGCTTACCGACTCCATTGTTCAAGAGGGATAGATCGAACACTACTGCGTTGCTAGACGTGAACCGCGCACCTTGACCGGGGCCGCACTGGCAGCATCTTGCACGCTGCGAACAATCGATTCCAGAGCGTCGATGTAGGCTAAAAACCGTTCGCGGCCTTTCGGTGTAATGCGAACGGTGGTTTGGGGGCGTCCTGATCCGGTTTTACGCGTCACCGCAACGACGCCCATCTCTGCCAAAGCGTGCAGATGACGGTTCAAATTACCGTCGGTAAGATCGCACGCATCCTGCAGTTGGCGGAAAGACATTCCGGTTTCGGTTACGAGGGCGCTACAAATCGCCAGGCGTCCGCGCTCATGAAAGACACGCTCTAAGGCATCGAAGGCATACGGTGCGCGGTCGCTCATCGGGGCAGCTCCGCTCGATCGCGAACGACGAGTAATGCTATTCCAAACTGGCCCAGGGCAAATCCGCCGGCGTTAATCCACCATTGCAAACTCTCTTGCGCCGGCAAGAACAACAGGATGCCGCCTGCGGCCAAAAATGCACTTGCAATCGCCAGAACACCGCGCGGCACGGTTAAGCGCGAGGCAAAAAGCCCCAGGCCATAGCAGATAAACCAAACACCCGGCAGAAACGCGAACAATTCGGCGCGAAGCAGCGCAAACGAAAGCACCGCTCCGGCAACAATGGCGGGCAGCATGGAGAGGCCGACGGTGCGCGTCTGCCAGCGATCCCGCGCGTTCGCGTCGTTAACGAACCAATGCGCGATGGCGCTGTAATTAATTAAAATCGAAGCAGCACTGCAGACAAACCAGATCGCAAAATACATGCGCCCCTGTGCGGCGGAAGCCGGCGTACCGACCAGCACCGCTTGAAGCACGCCGGCAACAAGCGCAAAGACGCCACTAATCGCGGCGGCCAGCGCTGAATATCCCTTAAACTGCTGCACGCCGGCCAAGCGGTGGCGAACTTCAGCAATGTCGGAAAGCGCGCGTTCAATCTCGGTCACTGTTACTTTGTATCACAGAGCATGGCCCGGCGCAAGGTTAGAGCGTCCGGCGGCCTTCGAGCGCCTTGGCGAGCGTCACCTCGTCCGCGTAATCCAGGTCGCCGCCAATCGGCAAGCCGTAAGCGAGCCGCGTAACATGAACGCCGAGTGGCCCAATGAGGCGTGAGAGATAGAGGGCGGTTGCCTCCCCCTCCGCGTTGGGGTTGGTTGCGATGATGAGCTCTTGTGGAGATTCGCTTCCAACCCGTTCGACAAGCTCTTTAACGCGGAGTTGCGCGGGCCCGATGCCATCCATCGGGGAGATCAACCCTCCCAGGACGTGATACCGGCCCCGATAAGCCGACGTGCGTTCGAGGGCGAAAATGTCTTTGGCTTCGGCAACGACGCACAGCACCGTGCGGTCGCGGCGCTCGTCTGTGCAAAACGGACACGGGTCTGCTTCGGTAATCGAATAGCAGATCGAACACAATCGCACGCGATCTTTAACGGCAAGAATTGCCTCTGCTAACGCTTGCGCTTCGTTCCGCGGCCGATTGAGCAGATAAAAAACCAGCCGCGCTGCCGTTTTGGGG
>JALYIF010000025.1 GCA_030775925.1 Vulcanimicrobiota bacterium
ACGAGCATTGTCGTTCGCGGACGGTTCTCACCGTTCGATGGACCGCGCAATCCGGGTGAACCCGATCAACGGATGCTTCAGCGCGAGCGCGGATACGACGGCATGTTGGAAGGTGCAACGGTATTGCAAAACCTCGGGCCTGCCCCGCTGAGCGCGCGCGTCTTAGTTGCGCGATCTCACGTGTATGCCGCGCAACGTTTGCGGCAATACTTGGGCGAGCCGTATGCATCCATTCTAGCCGGAGAACTCTGGGGCGAACGCGGCGCGATACCCGCCGACTTACGTGCGGAATTCCAAGACACCGGCACCGTGCATATCCTCGTGACCGCAGGCTTACACATTGGCGTGATTGCGCTGCTGAGTACGACCTTATTGCAGTGGGCACGCACGCCACGAACACTGTTGTGCATCGGGACCGCGGGGGTCGTATGGGCATACGTGGTCTTCAGCGGAGGCCATTTGCCCGCAATCCGGGCCGGCACGATGATTTCCATCGCGTTGCTGGCGCGCTCGCTCGGGTATCGCGCCATTTCGTGGAATTCAGTCGCAGCTGCGGTGATCGTGGTTCTGCTCTATGCTCCCCAGAGTCTCCTCAGCGCTTCGTTTGCACTCTCGTTTTCTTGCGTCGGAGCAATCTTGCTGGTGGGGCCGCCGATTGATGCAGTGCTAACACGCATCGGAGGCTTGCCGAGCACGGTCCGAGAGGCGCTTACCTTGACTATTGCCACCCAGGTGGGTGTGTGGCCGCTTACTGCCGCTACCTTCTTGCTCTTCGCTCCCTACGCGATACTTGCAAACGCAGCGGTTGTTCCCATCGTGAGCTTCACCATGATTCTCGGCATTGCGCAAATAGTCGTCGCGAACATCGTCCCGATAGCGCACGCCTGCGCAAATCTCAACGCATGGCTTCTGCAGTGGATGATTGCCGTGGTGCGCACAACCTCTTCGCTCCCAGGCGCGCACATCGTCACGACGCCTGCGCCGCTCTATGCGATCGGCCTCTACGACACGGCGCTGTTTCTCATCGTTTGGCTGTTCGAAAAAGGGGCGCTTACCGCAGCGTGTGCGGTCTTATTTCTATCGGTAGCAACCGTGCTTGACCCGCCGCGCACGATGACGCACACGTTGCAAATTACCATGCTTGATGTGGGCCAAGCCGATTCGATTGTAATCCGCACTCCCGCAGGCCACGTGCTTTTGGTCGACGGCGGGGGCCGTTTGGAGCGCGGCCCACAGAGTGCGGCCAGTTCGGCTGCCGAGCACGTCGGAGAAACCACAGTCGTTCCATTTCTTATTCGCAGCGGAATTCATCACATCGACGCATTGTTGCTTTCGCACCCGCATGGCGACCATGCAGGCGGCGTGGCGCCAGTCCTACGCTCGCTGGGCACCGATGAGCTAGCGGATAGCGGCCAACAGTACGGCGGGTTTGCCTACCGCGACGCAATTTCCGTCGCGCATGCGAGAGGGACGCCGATCACCTACCCGCGAGCCGGAACGGTTTGGCGAACAAATGACGGCGTGACGCTCACGTTTCTAGGCCCGCAGTTGCCCTTCATTACTGGATCGCGCAACGATATCAATAGCAATTCGCTGGTATTCATGCTGCAATACAAAGCGTTTCGAATGCTCTTCACAGGGGACGCAGGCGCGGAAGCGGAGCAACGCATTCTCGCCGAAGGCGTCGACTTGCGCGCAGACGTCCTAAAGGTGGGCCATCATGGATCGGCTTACAGCAGCACCCCCGAGTTCATCTCAGCGGTTCATCCGAGATTCGCCCTGATTTCCGTTGGCCGCCACAATCTGTTCGGCCATCCCGCGCCACAAACAATCGCAACTCTGGACCGATTCGGAGCAGCAATCTATCGCACTGATCAGGACGGGGCCCTCACAGTTGCCGTTGACGGCGGCTCCCGAAGCCCAATAATTGTATGCAGGATTCGTTTTATTGTATGCAATAATTAAATTTCATGATTCGTACTATGCTCGTGCTATCGGCGATGGCAGCGCTTTCTCTGACCCCTACTGACGCAGCAGCGCCGACTCCCCGGCTCGCTGGAGTCTGGGTGGCGAGCGGGCTAGACCGGCCGGCATTTTCCGGCACGATCACCATCGAGCGTTCACGCGATGGGTGGACGGCCAACGCTGGAGGAGCAAGGGCAAGCGGCCGACCGGAACACGGCGGCAATGCGTTTCGATTTCCAGGCAACATCGGCGCACTTTGGACGCCTCTACTCACCTCGAAATCTCTTACGGGGATGTGGGAGCAACCCGGAAGCGCCATAGATTCGAATGCTTATGCAACGCCTGTGACACTGCGTGGGCGCGGAAGCGACAGCTGGGCCGGAGTCGTCGCGCCCTTTGTGCCGCGCTACCAGCTTTACGCGAATTTCATAACAGCGACAGACGGGTCTCTCCACGGATTTCTGCGAGACCCAATCGGCGACTTCGGTACAATGGCGCCATTCGATACGGTAACGACTGTTGGCGACTCTGTCACCATACGTACGCGCGCCCATACCTTTCATGGCACCATTGATACATCCGCAGACACCCTGCGTCTCGCGATCGGCACAGGGCCACCAATGCTCTTTCGGCGCCTGGATCCCAATACGCCGAACGGGTTCTACCCGCTGCCCGCACACGCGAGACTTTCATTTGGAGCGCCTGTCGTGCATGGCGACGGATGGAAGGTCGGAACGCCAACCAGCGTCGCCATAGACAATAGCAAGCTCGGGCGGTTGGCGGCATTTCTCGCCGCGCAGAATCCGACGTCACCCGGCACGCCATACATTCAAAGTGTGCTGATCGCCCGGAACGATCGCTTGGTCTCCGAACAGTACTACTACGGCTTCGACCGCACTCGTCCGCACGACGTTCGCTCGGCCGGAAAAAGTTTAGATGCAGCCCTCTTTGGTGCCGCTGCACTCGTCGCGCCAGCCCTAAGCGTAGATACGCCTGCCAACTCCTTGTTGAACTATCAAGATCTTGCGCACCCCGACGCACGCAAATCTCAGATTACCGTCGGTAATTTCCTCGATATGACATCGGGACTCGATTGTGACGAAAACAACGATAGCTCGCTTGGTAACGAAGATACAATGCAGTCGCAGACTACGCAAAGCGATTGGTATCGATACATCATGGATCTTCCAATGGTGCACGATCCGGGCGGGCTAAGTGCAGTGTATTGCAGTGGCGGGATGAACATGACGGGCGCATTCATCGCCGGCGCGACGCACCGGTGGACTCCTGAGTTCTTCGATGCGGTCATCGCTCGTCCGCTGCAGTTCGGAGAATACCATCTGCAACTCACACCAACGGACGAAATGTACTTAGGCGGCGGCAGCTATTTCCTACCC
>JALYIF010000026.1 GCA_030775925.1 Vulcanimicrobiota bacterium
CTCACGGTCGAAAACGGCGAGCTTTCACCCACACTAAAGGTCAAACGGCGCGTCGTCGAACAGCGCTTCGCCGCCGACATCGAACGCGCATACGCGCAAGACCTTCACAAAAAAGCTCCGCGCACCTGAAGACGACCGAATTGCCGAACCGCCGTGTCGACGAAGTTCTCAAAGGACCGATTAAGAGCAAAACGCTCTTTCCCGTGCTCCTGTTGCACATGGTCAAAGTGCAACCTGACCACGGCTATGGACTTATGCAGCGCATTGATTCACTCTGCGGTGAGTTGGTGGCGGTAAACACCAATAAGATCTATCCGCTCTTGCGGCGCTTGGAAGAACGCGGATTTTTGACCGCGAGTTGGGACCATCCAACCAAACGGTCGCGCCGTATTTACAGTATCACGCCCGAAGGTGACGCTCGCCTCGAACGCATCAAGGCCGGAATGCTTCCGTACCTTGATGTGATTGTTACCGCAGTCTCGGATCTGAAAAACGAACTGTACGGAACGCAAGGTGAAGCGCCGGATATTCGTGCCGTTTCTTGACGTCGTGCACGTCCGGGAGCGGCGTTGTGCTTCGTGCGGCGACCGCCTTGCACAAGCGGGAGCGCGGTCGTTTATTGTCGACTCCGACGGCTTGCCCGTTGCTTTTTCGCAGGACGACCCGCCGCAGACGATGGATGTCGTGCTGACCTGCAGCAGTGGCCACGCAAATACGTTGAACGTTCCGGGCGACGTGAGCGCGGAAGCCACGATGATGACCCCTGACGACGCGCCGATTGCGGTCGACGCCGTACTCGCCTCGTAACTAACGCAAGGTCTTTTTGAGCGCTTCCCACCGCGAGAGCGTTCGCGCCAGGGCTTTCCTGTACGACGTTAGTGCTCGCACCATGTCAGGAGTCGGCGCGGCATCGGCGCCTTCGATCTGTCCTTGCAACTGATCCAAGATGTCCCCGATGTGATGCAACGAATAGAGGTTGGATTCTTGGCCATTGAAATCGCCGGGCGCATTTTGCGCGGGTCCGCCGGCGATTGCATCGAGTAAACGCAACGTACCTTTATCTTTGACCGATTTGCGAGTCTTGTCGACATCGTGGTAGGCCGCGGATGCCTGCGCACTAAGGACTTGCACTTGTTGCGCGAGCGCAAATTGTTGGCCAAAGGCGGCGTCGGTTGCGGCAACGCGCGGATCTTTGCGCAGTTTAAGCGACTGCGAACGCGTAACACCGTTTGCCGTAAGTCGTACCGTGTAGGTTCCCGGCGGCGCCAGCGGCCCGGTTCCCGAACCGTCGCTTCCGCCGTAGTGCAGATCCCAGAGAAAGCGATGCATTCCGGCTTGCGCGGAGGGCATCGGTGGTGCAGGCGCCCAGATTGGTGCGATATCGAGTGACTTTGGATCGATGGGTTTGGATGTTTGTGCACTTGAATAGCGTCGCACAAGGTGACCCGCGCGATCGAAAATCTGTAAGATGGCGGGCGATGCCGTTTGGGCGATATAGTAATCGATCATCGCGCCATTGGGTGGGTTCTCACCTTGCGCGGTTTCAAGGGGTAACGGGGTGCCCTGATCGTCACCTGGACGTAGGCGCAATGCGACGACCGGTGTGAACAGATGTGTGCCTGCAATTGTCCCGGCGGCGATTTCGCGCAGCGGTGCGATTGAATCCAAAACCCAAAAACCGCGGCCATGCGAAGCAATGACCAAATCGTCCGTGCGCGCGTCTAGATCTCGGATAGACGCATCGGGAAGATTAAGTTTTAGCGGTTGCCAAAACGCTCCGTCGTTGAACGAAACGTAAACGCCGTGCTCAGTACCCGCATAAAGGAGCCCGCGCTGGAGCGGGTCTTCCCGCACAGCGTTGACGAAGCTGCCGGAAGGTATTCCGGAGACAATCGGCTGCCAAGTGCGCCCCGCATCTTGCGTGCGATAGATGTACGGGCGATCGTCATCGAGCCGATGGCGCTCGACTGCGGCGTATGCAACCAAAGCAGAATGTGCTGACGCGGCAATCATTCCAACTTTGCTCCATGCGCCCAGGGCCGGCGGCGTGACGTCTCCCCAATGGTGACCGTCGTCGCGCGTAAGCCAGATTTTTCCGTCGTCAGTTCCGGCCCAAATCATGCCGTCTACCTTCGGGGAAGGAGCAACGGCGAAAATGACACCCGGGCGCGGGCCTTGCGAATTATCTTTGGCCGTCACCGGGTCTAGCGTTGCTGGAATGCCTGGATGCGGCCGCGAGAGATCGGGGCTAATGATCTTCCACTGCTTGCCGTGGTCGGTGCTCGCAAAGAGGACTTGCGTTCCGAAATATAAGTGATGCGGCTTTCGCTTCGAGAGAACAACCGGCAACGTCCACGCGGTGCGATATACACCGGGATGCGCGAGCAGCGGAGAGATATTGCGATCTTGTCCGGTAACTTGGTCGAATGCATCGGTCGCTGCGCCATACAATATCCGCGCATCGTCGGGGTCAGTGACGATGTAGCCGCTTTCACCGCCTGCGGCAATGGGCTTATAGTTTCGAAATGAAATGCCGCGATAGTTACTGCGGCTTTGAACGCCAATGGCGCCACTGTCTTGTTGCGCGCCGTAAATCCAGTACGGAAATTGGTTGTCGGTGATAACGTGGTAAAACTCGCCGGTCGGCTGGTTGTACCACGAACTCCACGTTTGGGCGCGATTTACAGAGATCACGGCGCCTTGGTCGCTAGCGAGGATCATGCGCGATCCATCCGTGGGGTCAATCCATACACCCTGATAATCGTCGCCGCCCGGCGCGCCTTTGATCGCCGCGAAATCTGCGCCGCCGTTGGTCGAACGATACAGCGCGGTGTTTGACACGTAAACGGTGTCGCTGTCTTTGGGATCGACGGCCACTTTTTCAAAGTACCAGCCTCGCCCCCAAATGCGATTTTCGCCGTCGGCAAGCTTCCAAGTGCCTCCGCCGTCGTCGGAACGGTAGAGCCCGCCTTTTTGCGCATCTACAATTGCATAGACGCGCTGCGAATTCGATCGAGCGATGCCGATGCCGATGTGACCCAAACCCTCGGTGGGGAGACCGCCGTGCAACTGCGTCCAGGTCGTTCCACCGTCCGTTGTTTTGTAGAGGCCGCTTCCCGGCCCATTGGACGGCGGATACGTCGTCCAAGGTGGACGCCGGGTTTGCCACAGGCTTGCGTAGAGCACATCACTGTTGCCGGGGTCCATTGCAAGATCGATCGCGCCGGTGTCAGCATTTTTGTAAAGCACCTTGGTCCAGGTCGCCCCGCCGTCCTCACTGCGAAAGACACCGCGTTCTTCATTTGAGGCGTACGCGTGGCCGAGTGCGGCAACGAAGACGCGATTTGGATTTTGCGGATCGACGACAATATGCCCGATTTGTCGCGTGTCCTCTAAGCCAATATGTGTCCAGTGCGCTCCTGCATCAACGGATTTATACATCCCGTTGCCGTGGATAATGTCTTCGCGCATATCGGCCTCACCGGTTCCCACGTATAAGACGTTGGGATCGGACGGGGCGACCGCGATGGCGCCGATCGATGCGACCGGCTGCCCATCAAAGATTGGTGTCCATACCACTCCGGCATCGGTCGTCTTCCAGACGCCGCCGCCAACCGATCCAAAGTAGAACGTGGTAGCGTTTCCAGGCACCCCCGTGGCGGCGATGACCCGCCCGCCGCGGGCCGGCCCGACCGATCGCCAATGCAAGCCGGAGTAGAGTTCCGCCGGTGGGGAAGTTGCCCCCGAAACCGGTGTCGCCTGAACGACGAAAAGGCTGGCAATGAAAAAGACCGCTACTCTATACTGCATGGGCGCATTCGTTTTGCACGATTGCTTGTGACCCCTCGGACGCAGCTACCCCTGGCGCGGTGTGGAGTAGAGCTGTGTGCTCATCGGCGCGAACGGCGTGCGCGAAAAAATTGCCTCGACGGGGACTTCAAAGAATTCGGCGAGGCGGAGTGCCAGGGTGAGGCTGGGGTTGAACTCGCCACGCTCGAGGTATCCGATTGTTTGGTAATTGATGCCCAGGGAGGTCGCCAAATCTTGCCGCGAGAGCCGGCGCTCGGCCCGAAGGACGGCAATTCGGTTAAAGCAGCGGTCCTCTGAGCATGTGGCATTGTGGGCCCTCATAAGTAAAATATCGTCCAAACGCCGCTAAATAGTTAATCAATACAACCATCCGTTCGGCTGCGTTAAGGAAAAGTTAATTTAGCATATGGTGGCTTTAATGCACTAAAGCAATCAAGCGCCTATTGTAAGTGTTCAGGTATTTAACTGGCATGGATTCATTGAGCCGCCCAGGCGGCTTTATGGTTCTAGGTCTAGTCCCTTTTCGTGCACCAAGGAGAGCTTCACTACATGAAACATGTTCTGCTCTGGGTGGCAGCGGGCGCGGCGCTCGCGGCGTGTGGCGGGGGCAGTAGCAGCCCTGCTGCACCGCCGACGGTCGCCCCAGTCGTAACTCCGACTCCCACGCCCACACCCACCCCGACACCAACACCCACTCCAGCACCACCCGGCTCCGTGAGCCTGGCTTACAGTAGCAGCTTTGGTGCGAATAGCCCGGCCTCGACCGCGCCAGCCCCGATTGCCTTCCAGGCGGAGACCCAAACCGTCACCCTGACCGCCACCGAACCGAACTACGCCGGTAGCTATACGGCCAGCTCGTCGTGCGCGGCTGTGACCGTGCCTGCCACTTCTGCCACGGGCGTCTTTACGGTGACCGCGATCACTCCGGCAGCCGTAGGCTGTACGATCACGGTAACCGGGGCGACCGGAAATACCGCAACCGTCGCAGCGACCGTACCAGCACCCGGTGGCGTCGTCCTGAGCTGGGTCTTTAACGGAACCCTTGCTACGCAAGCCGCCCCAATCACGCCCCAATCGACTCCGATCAATGTGATTGGTACGACTTCCCTCTTCGGCGTCGTGCTTGTTGCAAGCGAAACCAATTACGTCGGTACGTTTAATCTGCCAACCGCAAGCGGCGGATGTGGCGCCAACCTCTCTGCGCCGGCCGTAACGACACAAGGCAAGATTGCCGGCCCGTCGCTGCCCGCCCAGGCGCAAGGCTTCTGGAGTGTCTCCGCCCCGGCGGCCGCCGTCGGGTTCAATTTCGCAGCAGGCTGCACGCTCACGGTGACTGACAATGCGCCAACACCTAACAGCAACTCAATCGGCGTATCGCTAACAACCACCGCGGGAGGTATCCAGTAATGAAAACCCAGACGATGATCCACCGGTTACTGGTCGCCTCGGCGCTCGCGAGCGCATCCATTCTCGCCGCATGCGGCGGCGGTGGTGGCGGATCGAGTCCAATTCCCGGACAGCCGGCCGGAAAAACGGCCAGCAACACCCCGGGTCGCTTCACCGTATTCGTGCCTTCGGGCGCCAGTTCGCAGAGCAACACGCGTAGCCCCCGTTACATTGACGGGAACGGCACCTCATCGCTCGTGGTGGCCGTGACGCCTTCCGACCCTGCCGAATTGGCGCAATTCGGGACGCTTAAGGTGTGCTACAACCTCTTCACCAACGGAACGGCAACACCGAGCACCGGCGTTACCATCACACCGGTCATTGGCCCGCCCGCCGGATTTAACGTCAGTTTCTCGCTGCCGTCACCTCCGGGGCAAGATGCCGTTGTGATTACTCAGTATGCAGGCCTCTGCTTACCGGGCAATCCGTATGCTGCCCCGACTCCCGCACCAGGATCACCAATCGGGAGCAATATTATTGCTCAAGCGCCGTCAATTAATGTCGTCATTACGGCCGGCGCGTCCAACAACTACAACGTGCAACTCGCGGCCTGCTCGACGACCCCGGGTGCGCCGACCACAACTCAGCCTGTATCGGGGATTTGCCCCGTTCCGAATCCTGGTGGAACCACGACGCTCACGCCAACTTTAGGCGCGTCAATTGGGAGCGTTTATATGGCTGGATCGACGCCGGTGGCATCGCCTCTGGCTGCGCCGATCCCGGTTCTGCCTATTCCAGCCCCAATACGCGAACAAGGCGCCTTCATCGCCGCCGGCAACAATATCGGAATACCGATCCCGGTCCTTGGTTTGGATTCCAACGGCTATCCGGTTCCGTATACTGCCGGCGTCGGCGGTCTGCCGGCGAGCTCCGGTTTGCTTCCCAAGCCTGGCGACAACATCACGCTCGCGCACACGGAAGTCGGCGCAGGCGGGCTTCACGGCAACCTCGTGATGATTGATGCTACGACCGGCGCCCTGGTTCAAAAAGAAGGCGCCGGCGCACCGATTACGTTGACGCAAATTAACGCGATCGCAGCGGCAGATATTACCTACGGCGGCGCGCACGGTGCCGGCGGTGGTACGGCGGGCGATCCATATGTTGTCGCAATGACGTACGACGGTACAGCCGCTACGAAACTAACCTCGTTTACGGTGACGTTAAATGCCACCATCAACACGGCAGCGATTGCGGCGCAAACGCTGACGATCGCCCCGCAGGCGGCGCTCTATAGCGTCGGCGCACCGGCACCCGGCAACGGATATGCCGACGCCGGTGGACCGTACGTTGCAGCCGCCGATGTCAAAAATCTCTTCGGCGTTGCTACCGGTGTTGGCCAGCAAGTCTGGGTTACTGACGGTGGCAAGATGGCAGCAGTCGGCGTTGGGCGCTTCACTGTTGCGGGCGCCACCAAGCTAACCGGTATGAACTACGACAGCAACGCAGCGGTCAATCAAATCGTGGCCGTTGACAGCAGCGTCGTTGCAAACGCCGGGCAAGTCGCTCCGCTCGCAAGCGGCATCTACTTGTTCGACCCAATTCTCCACACCAGCAAGCCGGTTGCATTGCAATCACATACCAGCAGCAACTTCATCGCGTATCAAAAACCCGTCGGCGCGGCGTTTATTGCCAACGGCTATGTGTACATCGCCGAGAACAACAACATCGTTGCAATCGATCCGACCGCAAGCGGCGGTGCTCTAACAACAATCGGAGCCGGCGCATTCTACGAAGCCGAAGAGATCGGCCCGTTGAACATCGCCGGGCTTAGCCTGGGCACTTCGGGAATCGGAATGCTCGTCAGCGGCACCAAGCTGATTGTTGCCGACACCGGCAACAATCGCGTGATCGCCGTTGACACGGCAACCTGTTTCCCCAACGGTGCGGCATGCGTGCCGACGGTTCTGGCCAGCGGCCAAGCCTTTGCAGGGCTTGCAGTCAACGGTACCAATGTCGTAGCAACCACAACTGGCGGGCAGATCTATCAATTCCCGCTGTCAGGTGGAGCGGTAACGTCGTTCGGTCTCACGACCGGCGGCGTCGCTGACGGCGTGCTTGGAGTCTTAACGCCTCCGGCAGCCGGCGCTGCGCCCTATGCGGTGCAAGGTCAACCGGCGAACTTCTTCGGAAGCGCGCCCACCCCGACCGTGCCTTACAACATCTCGCCATTCAGCGCTGCCGGCCCGGTATTTACCGCGCCAGCTCGTGCGGCGATCAGCGGCGCTCCGCTGAAGTTTGCTCCGGATACCTCAAACGCAACGATCCTAGCAACGGCGGCCGGCAAGGTCGGCGTACCGTTCGGAATCGTGTTTGTGCCCGCGGCAAATGCAGCCGGAAACGGTGCGCTGACACCAGACTCGTACCTGTTCAGCGACACCGGAAACATCCGGACACTCGTTCCATAGCCAACGCTTCGTAAGCAAAAAAGAGGCGGTCTGCGGACCGCCTCTTTTTTTATTCCTCGACGTTGTTGTCAGTTGCCGCCGTCACCCCAAGCCATTTTCCCGTGTCACCCAGAGCATTCATCCGTGTCACCCTGGAGCTATTTTCCCGTGTCACCCTGAGCTATTTGCCCGTGTCACCCTGAGCCTGTCGAAGGGTGGTTTTCCAGCTCACGGAGACTACTGCAAGACCATGCTTCGACTAGCTCAGATACTGTGTTCTAAGTCAAGCCGAATGCCGGATCGAAACGGGTCCCATTGCGCACGAGTGTATGGGCCAGGATGAGAAGCTTGCGCATGATGGCCGTAATAATGACCTTAGGACGCTTGCCCGCCGCGGCGAGACGGAGAGCGAATGGCCTAAAATAGGCGCTATGATTCTTTGCCGACAGCGCGGCATAATAGAGAGCTTTTCGAAGGGCTGCGTTGCCGATTTTTGAGATATGCCCGCGGCGCTCGATCTTGCCCGACTGATACAATCGGGGATTGAGGCCGGCGAAGGCCACGATCTCGCGCGAAGTTTTACAAACATCAAATGCGTTGGTTTCTACCAAAACTTTCATTGCGGTTAACATTCCAAAGCCTGGGATTTCATCCAAGCGATCGAGTTGATCGCGTAAGTCGGGATGACCGCCAACGTGCTTATCGATATCTTCTTCGAGCCGCAGGAGTTCAGCTTGTAATCCCTTGAGCACGGAACGAATGGATCGCTGGACATCGGCAGTAGTTACTGACTCCAGCCGATTTTTTTCCGCCGTAACCATTGCCGTGAGCGTTTCGCGCCGTCGTATCAAGGCTCGCAGCTCGCGGATATGCGCTGGCGGCGGATTCCAAAGGGCCGGTTGGTTCGCCCTGCAAAAGCGAGCAATAATCGCTGCGTCAACCTGATCGGTTTTGGTTCTTACTAATTCGCTACGTCCAAACGCCTTGATTTGACCCGGATTCACGACGCTGACCGAATAACTACGATCGTGCAAGTACTCCGCAATCGCGATTCCATACGCACCGGTCGCTTCTAGGCAGACGTGTACTTTAACACACTTGCGATTCTTAAGCCATTTTTCAAGTTGCTCAAATCCAGTTACGTTGTTTCCAACCGATTTGCGCAATGTGCGATCGCCTTGCAATAGGACGACATGCAGATCATGTTTGCCAACGTCAATTCCGACAACATCCACAGTACTGCTCCTCCTATGGATCCCTCTGATTCATACAGGCTACCGAAAGCGGCGCCTCCTATACTGTTCGATCTCGGGAAGAGAAAATGCGGCCGGTCATCCATCTGAGCACGGACTCGAGGTCAAAGCATGACACGATGTACCGGCCGCAGGCCGCCTTCCACGAAGGGGCCCCACAAACATATCAGCATGACACAGGGAGATCACTCATTCGGGAAGTCTAGATGCGCGGCTAAGCACTTCAAAACTTTGTTGTGTTCAAAAAGTGGAGAAGTAGAAAAAGCCCACGGATGGGCTTTTTCGGGCGTCTTCTGGACCGAGCTATCTACCGA
>JALYIF010000027.1 GCA_030775925.1 Vulcanimicrobiota bacterium
AGCCAACCCGTGTCACCCTAGCCAACCCGTGTCACCCTAGCCAACCCGTGTCACCCTAGCCAACCCGTGTCACCCAGAGCTTGTCGAAGGGTGGTGCGCCCATTCTTCGACAGGCTCAGCATGACACTAGCGGCGTCAGCATGACACGCCATTAAAAAAAAGAGGCGCCGTTAGGCGTCTCTTTTCTTTCGCGATTGTTTTGACTGGGATTACATGGAGTCTTTTTCGGCGTCTTTGCTGGGGGTAACACTGGGGTTCTTCTCTGCAAATGCGCCTTTTGGGTTATCTTTGACCCAGACCATCAAATCCCAAAGTGCGGGGAACGTGAAGACTTTAACAACTTCGGCTGCGGACTTCGCTTTGCCCATTTTTACCGCGATGTCGGCCGTAGGACTGTTTGCGACGCCGCCGGCAGCTACGTATTTCTTGCCGCCAACACCCGCATAGCTAACCACGCCCGTGGCCGCATCCTTCACGACGAAGTGATAGTGTGGATGCTTGAAGTCCAGCCAGCGTCTGGGATTGACTCCCCACAGTTTGGGAGGCTTGGGGCTGTTCGATTTCAAGACTGAGAAATCGGCGCCGAGCAAGTTGCCGTTGACGTCATACCACAACTGGCTTGGGTGCTTCGCGTCGACGGATTGCCACGCAAGGTTTGCATAGCTGATCGCTCCGGTATTATCTTCAGTCGTGTAGCGGAAGTAGCCGGCTTTCTCAGCGTCGGCGGCGGTCGGAAAGCGTTTCATCAAATCCGCTTGGATCGAGTTCACAAATTGAACTTCTGCGCGAACCGGCGTATCGGGAAGTTTTGCCGGTGCCATCTTCATTGCGGCGCCCGCAAATGATGTGGCCGAAAAGACGGCGATAAAGCAGCTCAGGAGAATGCGTTTAACCATAACTATTTGGACTCCTAAAGAAAAAAGCCAGCGTAAATCATTTTACGCTGGCCTAAATGGGCCTTGTACGGCGCTCTGTTATGGTGTGGGTGTGGCGCCCGGCGCTACGGTGTCGTCTGGAACTGGCGTCGGGCTCGGCGTCGGCTTCGGAGTCGGCGTTTTCTTGGGCGGCAGCGTCGCCATGGGCAAAACCTTGAACGCCGCATGCGGCGCATCGGGATTCAGAGTGATTGGCGGCGGCGCCACGACCGATACGAGCCCGCTTTTGCTGGCATCTACGGTGGCTGCCGTGCGAGCGCGCAAGATCGTCCCGGGATCCAAGACCACATCCGAGCCTTTTCGGAACATCCGGTAGAGGTAGTGATAGGGGATGAAGATATCTTTGATCTCATCCGTAATGCCGGAGGTTGATTGTTGGCCAGAGGTTACGCGCACGGTTAAATGCGCGGTAGGTGCGTAGAGCGGTAGAGCCATCTGGCCGGCGAGATTGATCGGTTGAAAATTGATATCAATCGTTCCATCTTGGTCGGGTGCTTTGGCCCCGTGTACTGCCACAATTTTGATCGCCACCGGCGTACCGGCGGGCGCTACCGTCGAAGATCCCACAACGAGTGCATCTTTGAGATGAGCGCGGACAGTGTCTCCTTCGCGTGAAAACTTTGAGCTAATCCGGTCGTCCAAGATGAACAGCAAACTCGAACCCAGGCTCAGAACGCTGGTTCCGCTTGGGAGGGGCTCAGGCGTGGGCTCGGCGGTGTGTTGGCCGCCGGGCGACACCGATGGCGCCGGAAGCGCGGAGCCAGGTGCTCCACCAAAAAAGAGCGCAGCGGCGACAGCCGCTGCGGTTCCAGCGAAAACTCTGGAGAGCAATTTAGGAAGCGCGTTTCTTTTCATCAATATCGTTCTGAATAGCGGCTGCGGCTGCGGCGCGCTTGCCTTCCTCGATAAGCTGCTTGACTTTTTGGCCACCTTTTTGTCCGATCTGCTCGTAGAAGCTGGGTCCATATCGGTCGCGAGTCGCCTCGCCACCTTTCTTTCCACCCTTCTTACCGATTTGCTCGTAGAAGGCGTGACCATGAGCTTCTTTTGTGGCCTGGCCGCCCTTGCGTCCAATGGCTTCATAAAATTCCGGGCCATATTTTTTCTTGACAGTTTCGCCGCCTTTTTGGCCGGCTTCTCGAACGGTCATGCCGCCGTTCTTTTTGGGTTCAGGTGTCGGGGTGGTGGACATGGCGTTGATGATCCTATCTTTATTGCGCCGCCCAAGAAGGACGGCAACTGAGTGCTCCATATACTACAACGCAGTGTTGGCTCTGAAAGTTGGTCACGTTTTGGTCAAGAGATTGCTCGGCTCGCTCCTGAAGGCTGGCGTGGTTGTCCTCGCACTGTGCGCAGCCCAAGGAAGGCCGCCCGACAGCTACCAAACGCTCGTTGGCTTGGAACAAGCACGCTCACTGGGCAAGGGCATACTTGCTGATCTTTTGGAAAGTCGCGATCCGCGACTCGCTGCACGAGCCGCGCTCGCGATCGGCCGTACGAAAGATCGCGCCGGTGTGCCGCTGTTGCAGCGCCACTTGCATGATAAACGCGACGGCGTCCGCGCGCTCGCGGTTTATGGACTTGGATTACTCGCAAGCGGTGCAAGCGCAGAACAGATAACTGCCGATGTTCGTGCCGACCCGTCGGGCGCGGTGCGCGTTGCGGCGATTGATGCAATCGGGCGTTATGAAACGGCTCTCGTGCTGCGCGGAGGCACCGAAGCAGCCGCAGCAAAGGCGCTAGCGGATGCTATGAAAGGGGATCCCGACCCAATCGTTCGCGGACGCGCTGCGGCCGGTTTCGAGGCCTTTCGCATCAGCCCGATGGGTGATTACGCATCGCGCCGGTTGATCGAGGCCTTTCCCGGCGAACGAAATCCCGATGTGCGATGGCACATTATGTGGACGGTGTTTCGCGGCTACGCGATTCGCGTTCCGCGCGAATTTTTAAGCGCTGCGCTACATGATCGCAACGAATTGATACGTGTCGAAGCTGTGCGCGCTTACGGGAAGTTGAAAAATAAAGATGCTATTGCGGCGCTGCAACCTCTTACCCGAGATCCCTCATGGCGCGTGCAGCTCCAAACGCTCGAGTCGATTCGCCTGCTCAGCGGGCAGGCGCAAACCGAACACCTCAAAGTCATGCCGCCCGGCATCCACACGCCACCGGTATTCCCCCAAAGGATCGCCGAAATTGCGCCGCTTCCGCGTCCTCCATTTTCAGGGAAGCCTGCAGTGCCTTCGAGCGATGAGGCCATCCTCGCGCCGAAGATTGATCCCAGTACTGCGCAGGCGATGAGCGGCCCAGCCGCCGGGCTGCATCCCCGAGTGCGGATTAAAACTACCAAAGGCACCATGATCGTGACGCTCTATCCGGAATGGGCGCCGCTGACGGTCGAAAATTTCCTGAACCTTACGAATCGCGGGTATTACGACAATCTGCGGTGGTTTCGGATCGTTCCGGATTTCGTCGTGCAGACCGGCGATCCAAATGATACCGGTGACGGCGATGCGGGCTACATGATTCCGGCTGAGGAAAATCCCCTCGAGCAACGTAGTTATGTGCTTTCAATGGGGCTCAACTACAACGATCAGGGGGCAATTCGCGACTCCGCGGGGACGCAGTTCTACATAACGCTTTCTCCGCAGTTGCACTTGAATCGGGATTTCACGGTTTTCGGCGAGGTTACGAGCGGCTTCGAAGTCCTCGGGCGGTTGGTTGAAACCGACCGCATGACGCGCGTGGAGCAAATTCCAGCAGGACCCTAAGCGGGGACTCACCCGGTTGCTTCGAACGTGTCGCCCAGGAGCATTTTTATGCAACTAGCGGAGGAAAGAAACCCGGGCGACCGGGCAGATCGAGATCGCCGCATTATACAAGAGACGGCGGCGCTTCTTTCTGCTGACTATCCGCTCGACAAACTTATCGAACGACTCTGCGACACGCTGGCTGTAACGCTCGGCGCAAGCGTTGCCTATGTAGCACTGCCCGGCAACGATCGTACCGTCAGGCTTTCGTACTTTAACGATCATGGAAAGAAAAAGCGCCCGGTCGATTTCGTCATTCCGCGCGGGTCGCATACGCATAACGTCTTTGTCACTGGGCGCTCGATTCTCAAGCGACATGAGGAAGATTGGGCCGCATCTCAGCGGTATGCGCTCAATCCGGACCATCCCGAGACCGATGACAGCGTTTCTTCAATTTGGGTCCCGATCAAGTATGCAGACGAAGTGCTCGGCGTTCTTTCCGTGCAATCAACGGCGGCAGATTCTTACGACGCCGAAGATGTAAAGCTGCTGGAAGCGGTAGCCCGCTATCTCGCTATTGCTATCCGTAATCAGCGATCGCTGCGCATGGCGACACGCCCGTTCCGCGGGATGCAGCGGACGTTCGCTGCTCTTGCCGGCGTTGCACTGCTCCTCACTCTCGCCATCCTCGCATCTTACATTGTGCGAACGCGGCAAATCGAAAACGACGCGCTTGCCGCACAGACCGCACGTGCGAACCATGTCTCCGATGGGCTAGTGCGGTATTTGCTCGATGCCGACCAGTTGGCCTCTACAAGTGCCAGCCTGGTGGCAACGCTGCATGACCAGCGCAGCGAGGTAGAACGTGAACTGCGCAGCGTCGCGCGATCGGCGTCATCAACCGCCATTTATGGAGCCGGTGCCTGGTTCGAACCCTTCAAATTCGCTCCCGCGCTCCATTACTTTGGTCCGTACGTTCATCGGAAATCACCCGCGCGCTCCGACGTCGTCCTCACCTACGAATGGAATACCCAGAAATACAACTACCCTGCGCAACCTTGGTACACGAGTGGAAAGGCGGCGGGCGGGCGGGTTATTTTCACCGAGCCGTACTTCGATACGGATTATGTGTACATGAGCGCCGTCAAAGCATTTCGCGATTCCCGTGGAAAGGTTTTAGGAGTTGTATCGGTCGATATGGTAGTTGCCTCGTTGCGCGACTACATTGCCTCGCAGAGTCAAATGCCGAATACGATCGTTTACGTTTTAACCGGCAAGGATCGAGTCTTTGTATTTCCGCAGCAGGCAACGCTGTTCGCCTTCGCGCGGGGCCGGGGGCTCCATCCCAAATCCGTGCTCGATATTCCGCCTTCCATCGTGCGCCTTGCAATTGCACAAACCTACGGCGCAAACCGCAGCGAAGTGC
>JALYIF010000028.1 GCA_030775925.1 Vulcanimicrobiota bacterium
GCGATGCGGCGCATAGTGTTCCACCACGTTGCTAAGCAAACGAGGGAATTCAGAGAGGCGCCGCGCGAGCGCCAGTTCGGCCGGATCGAGCAGGCTTGCCAGGGTATGACCGGCAGCGGCGCTTGCCGCGTCGGCTGCGGTGGCCCGTTGAAATACGGAATTGATCCGCGCGTGTCCGTACTGAACGTAGTAGACGGGATTGTTGGAACTTTCTTCCTTGGCGAGCGCGAGATCAAACTTGAGCGGCGAATCGGTGGCGAGCATCACGAAGAAGAAGCGCGCAGCATCCACACCTACTTCCTCGATTATCTCTTCGAGTGAAATGATGTTGCCGGAACGCTTGCTCATGGAGACTTCTTCGTTGCCGCGCATCAGCGTGATCTGCTGAGAGATCAGCACTTCAAGCTGTCCGGGAAATCCCAGCGCTTCCGCTACGCCGCGAATTCGTCCGATATACCCGTGATGATCGGGACCCAAGATATCGATGACGCGGTCGGAGCGTTTCAGCTTTTCGTAATGGTACGCAATGTCGGCACCGTAGTAGGTGGTCCGGCCGTCGGACCGCACCAAGACGCGGTCCTTGTCATCCCCGAATTGGCTGGCCTTAAAGAACAGTGCTCCATCTTTTTCGTACGTGAGTCCCGCGTCGGTAAGGCGCTTTAGATCTGCCTGAACTCGCCCGCTCGCATGCATTTCTGCTTCGCTTTGCCACAAGTTATACTGGACACCGAATCGCGTGGCCATCTCTTGCTGCCCGGTGACGATCGCGTCCCGTCCGTACTTGGAAAAATGCGGCAGCCATGCGGATTCGGCGGCACCCATCCACTTCTCGCCGTCGGTATCTGCAATTGCATCGGCGAGCGGCAGCAGATAGTCTGCTGGATACCCATCTTCGGGAAACGGATATGCGGGATCGAAGGACTGCGCATACCGTGCGTACAGCGAGCGTCCCAGCGTGTCCATCTGCGCGCCCTGGTCATTGATAATCCACTCGGTGAAGACGTCGTAGCCGCAAAAGCGCATCACATTGGCAAGGGTCTGTCCGATGCTCATCGTCCGCCCTTGCACCACGAGCAACGGGCCGGTAGGGTTCGCACTTCCAAATTCCAGAGAAATGCGCGTGCCGTTATCCGGAGACTTTCCGAAATGTTCGCCGTCGCGCAAGATGCGAGCGACGCTATGTTGCCAACAGATGGGTGCTAAGCGAATATTGATAAACCCGGCCACCGCCTGGGCGTCACTGAAGAGCGCGCGCAATTGCGGCGCCTGCTCGAAGGTTTGATCTAAAATTTGCGTTGCCACATCTTGCGGAGAGCGCTTCGCTACCCGCGCGAGCTGCAAGGCAATATTGGTGGCGAAGTCGCCAAACTCCGGACGCCGCGGCGCTTCGAACACAATGTGCGGCGCTTGCGCATCGGGCCAGAGCGTTGAGATCGCGTGCGTAAGCGCCTGCGAAAACGTAAGTAGTGCAGCCTCGGGCAGCACCGGCGATTCTTCAGTGGTGATAGGGTTCATTACGAGCGATCTTCGCCGCTCGATAGAGTTGTTCCAGCACGATGGCGCGCGCCCACTCATGTAGGAATGTCAATCTGGATAGCGACCAGTGCACTTGCGCTCGCGCTTTGAGCTCGGGCGCGGCCCCAAAAGTTCCCGCAATCACGAATGTGAGCCGGGTTATGCCCGTGGTCGCTACCGACGCAAGTCGCAATGCAAGCTCTTTGCTGCTGAGATGTTCGCCCTCGCGTTCCAGAAGCCACACCGTATCGGCGGGATCGAGCAACTGGAGAATTCGCTGCGACTCCTGGGCAACTGCGCGGGCCGGATCCGAACCATCGGACGCGCGAACTTCGATCTCCTCAAGCGGATAATATGGCTTGAGGCGGCGCCGGAAATCTTCGACCGCATCCTTGACGTAGCGTTCGCGAATTTTCCCGACGGCAATAAGTCGCACATTCACTCGCCCACATTTCGTCAACGCGCGCCGGCGAGCTTTGTCACGCGCGCTAAATTCCGTGTCAGCCAGAGCCATATTCCGTGTCACCCTGAGCCGTATTCCGTGTCACCCTGAGCCTGTCGAAGGGTGGTATTTTGGCTCGAGATGCCGCGAGCCGAATATCGTGCGACCCTTCGACAAGCTCAGGGTGACAGCGTTTGCGCTCAGGGTGACAGCGTTTTGCGCTCAGGGTGACAGCGTTTGCGCTTAGGGTGACAGCAGTGGGGCGAAGGTGCCGCCTTCGCGGCGTTGGATGCGGCTTTCGATTTCGAGTTCGGTTAGCGCGCAGAGTATTGCGGCTGGAGTTGATGCGACCATGTCGACGAGTTGGTCGGGGGTGAGTTCTTCGCGGCTTAGCGCGTCGAGAATTGCTGCATGTAGTGGTGCGTCGGGTGGTGCAAGCTGTGCCAGCGGTATCTGGGATGTTGACGCAAACTGATAGCGCAGTTCGCTTAGAATGTCTTGGGTGTTGCGCACGAGCGTTGCGCCGTCGCGGATGAGTGCGAGGCAACCGGCGACGTTGCGGCGATCGACATCGCCTGGAAAGACGAGCACCGGAATGCGGCCGGCGGCCCATCCTGCGGTATTGAGGGCGCCGCTTCTTTGCGGTGCCTCGATGACGACGACCGCGTCGCTCAGCGCTGCTACAACACCGTTGCGCTCGAGAAAACGGCTGGGATACGCGTCTTCGTCGGGCGCGAAGGGCGAGCAGATGGCGCCGCCGCGTTGAAGAATCTGCTCGGCGAGTTCGCGATTTCGTAGCGGGAAGAAGCGCCGGTGGCCGCCGCCGAGTACGCCGACGGTCGGGGACGGCACTTCAAGTGCGCCTCGGTGGGCGGCCGCGTCAATCCCAAGAGCTAGGCCGGAAATAATGCAGCAGCCGGCCTGACCCAGCTCCCGGGCGATCGTCCGGGCGAGTTCTTTGCCTGCATGGGAGGCGGCGCGGGTGCCGACTATCGCCACGGTAGGCCTCGCCAGGCCCTCCAGCGACCCCTCGACATAAAGGCCCGGGAAAACCATCGGCGGCTCGCCCGAACCCGTGCGGAGCCGGGTGAGATCGCCCCATGGGACGTAGGCGGGATCGAAGGGAGGCACCTGGAGCGTTCACTCGTGAAGGCCCTAGCGCCAAGGGGTCGGAATACACCCGGCCAATCGCATCGGGATTAAGGTCCACGTGGGCCAGACACCGGTTTGTTTCGGAGGAGAGAACGTGGCAGCTCAAGCGTATTGCGTGAAATGTAAAACCAAGCGTGAAATGAAAGACGCCGTGCAAATCACGATGAAAAATGGTCGTCCTGCAACGGAGGGCAAGTGCCCGGAGTGCGGGACAAAGATGTTCAAGATCGGCGCCGCCAGCTAGCTTCGGAGGCCCAAAGCGGGCCAGAAGTTTGATTGCGGCATCTATTGTGCCCTATAATAAGAAGACCCACAATATGTGGGTCTTCTTTCTGTGGCCGCTCCAGGATGCGGATCGGCCCCCCACGCAACGCTGCCGTGGGACCCCTGTTTTGAGAGGGCGAGCCGCTGATCTGTCCTACTTGCCGCAAGAGCGAAACCCGGGTCGTCGATTCCCGCGACGATGAGAATGTCGTTCGGCGCCGGCGAGAGTGCCTGGATTTGCGCTGCAAACACCGCTTCACAACCTACGAGCGTATGGAAGCCCCGCGGCTGTTCGTGGTTAAAAAAGACGGACGGCGCGAACAATTCAACCGCGAAAAGATTTTAAGCGGTTTGCGCCGTGCCTGTGAGAAGCGCCCCGTCTCGGAGAATCAGATGGAGGCAGTCGCGGCCGAGCTCGAACGCGACCTGTTCTCACGCGGGGAGAATGAAGTCCCGGCCACGACGATCGGCGAGAAGCTGATGGAAGCGCTCAAGTCGCTCGACAAAGTTGCTTACATCCGCTTTGCCAGCGTCTACCGTTCCTTCCGCGATGTCGAGAGCTTCCAAGAAGAATTAGCATCTCTGCTTGCTAAATGACTGCGTGATGTCCGGTTCTATCACGATCCAATTCCTGCGCTTGCCCGAAGGCGAGGGCTTGCCACTCCCAAGCTACATGACGCAAGACGCGGCAGGCGCCGATATTTGTGCCGCGGTCTATGATGAAATCACGCTTCTGCCCGGTGCCCGTGCGATGATCCCGAGCGGATTTTCAATGTCGGTGCCGCCAGGCTTTGAAGCGCAGATTCGACCGCGCAGTGGCTTGGCCCTTAAGAACGGCGTGACCGTTCTCAACAGTCCCGGAACCATCGATGCGGATTATCGCGGGCCCGTCAACGTCATTCTCGCAAATTTTGGAACCGAAGCATTTGTTGTGCGTCGTGGCGATCGGATCGCACAAATGATCGTCGCGCCCGTGACGCGCGCTGCCTTCACAATCGTGACTGCGCTGGATGATACCGCGCGCCAAGCCGGCGGGTTTGGCAGCACGGGGCTCTCGGAGATTCCATCATAAAAGTCTATATCGTTGGAGCGGGTGCGGTGGGCACGTACATTGGCGATCTCTTGCAATCCATTCACGTGGACGTCACCTATGCACCCCGCGCACTCGATGCAGTGATTCCCTTCGATGCCGACGTTGCCATTGTGACGGTTAAGGCCTACGATACCGATTCGGCGATTGAAACGCTGCGCAAAGCCATCGTGCATCCTGAGAAATGCGTCTTTGTCTGCCCGCAAAACGGCGTGGGAAATGAAGAAAAGCTAATCGCGGCCTTCGGAGCCGATCAGGTGGTCGCTGCAGCGCTCACCGTGCCGGTGGATCGCGATCGCGAGGGGCATTCGCACGCGACGCAAGATGGCGGGCTCGCATTTGCGCCTTGCGGCAAGAGCGCATATAACTGGCTCTGGGCTGCGTTTCAAAGCACCGGCCTTAATATTAAAATCGTGGATGATTGGCGTGCGCTGAAGTGGTCGAAGCTCTCGCTCAACGTTATTGCTAATGCCAGTTGCGCAATTCTAAACGTGTTGCCGAATCGCTTGGTGCATTACGATCAAGTCTTTACGCTGGAGATCCGCGCGATCCGCGAAGTACGGGCCGTCATGAACAAACTCGGCCTCGTTCCGATCGATCTTCCACGTTATCCGGTGCGCGTGCTACAAGGCATTGCGACCCTGCCCAGCCCGATTTCACGCACGCTGTTGAGTAGCCGAATCGCAGGCGCGCGCGGACGCAAACCCCCGTCGTTGCTGATGGACTTGCGCGCCAACAAAGCCCTTACCGAAGTCGACGTACTGAACGGCGCTGTCGCCCGCGTTGGTCACGACAGTGGCGTGCCGACGCCGGTCAATGCGGTCTTTGCGCGAGTCTTGTCCGACATCGCGCACATGCCGCAACTCTGGGCCAAATATCGTGAACAGCCCGAAAGCCTAGAGGCGGAAGTGGCCGCCGAAGTCAAACGCGTGCGCGCGCTCGCAAAAGCATAGGAGATCGATGCGACACCCCAACGTTCCGGAGTCCCTTGAAGGGTGGTGGATCCTTCATCGGATGTTCTCACTCGACCGCCACAGTTTCGCGATGCTCTCGGAGAAGAAGCGCGAGCGCTATCTTCGCGAAGCCAGCGGCCTCTTTACCGCTTTGGAAGAGAGCGATGACGGTGATGTTGGGTTTGCGCAACTGCTCGGGCACAAAGCCGACTTTATGCTTACGCATTATGCGCGCACTTTTGAAGGTCTCGCGCACGCCCAAACGCTGGTCGACCGCCTCGAACTCAGCCGCTTTTTCGTTCCGCGCGATTCTTTTGCGTCGGTTTTGGAACTCGGGCTCTATGAAGCGACCGGAAAAATTCATGCCGAACTCACCGAGCAGCAACTCAAACCGCACTCGCAAGAGTGGAATGACGCATTCGATGCAAAATTGCGCGAACAAGAACGCAACCCGCGAAATGCCGGGCGCCTCTGGGCCAAGATCCCGCAGCGACGCTACGTGTGCTTCTATCCAATGGACAAGAAACGCGGCGAGGCCGTCAATTGGTATACGCTGCCGTTCGAAGAACGCGCGCGGCAAATGAGCGAGCACGGAAAGATCGGACGCTCATTTCATGGT
>JALYIF010000029.1 GCA_030775925.1 Vulcanimicrobiota bacterium
CGATTCTTACATATGGCGAGCAATTCGGCAGCGGTGGATTTGGGTTTGGCCGTTACTGGATTGCAACTGGCGGCACCGTAACGTTCACCGTGCAAAATGGCTCGGCAACCTATCGCGTGAGCGGCGCGACGCTCGCCCCAGATCCGGGCTTCGGCTCAAACACTGCCGCGGGTACGTTTACGATGGACGCAACGGGGACCGTAAGCCCCTTCTAAGCACTCGCCAAGTCTGGGCGTAAAGGTGTGCCACATAAAAACCGGCGCACCTTTACGCCACCCTTACATCACACAAAAAGGTTTCGAGCGACCGTAAGCGCAGCTTGCGACGATGACCACACCGGCGCCGATCCGAGCACGGATGCTCGGAGACTTTGCCCTCATTGATGGTCAGCATCCTCAGGCACGTCCACCGACGCGGCATGCACGCGCCCTTTTTTCGTTCCTGGCCCTGAATGCCGGCACGCCCGTGCGACGCGAGGGGCTGGTCGATCAGTTTTGGCCGGATGCGGATCCGACACGCGGCCGGGCAAATCTTAGCACCGCTTTGTGGCACATCCGGCGTATGCTCGATCCTGCGGCAAGCGCGCTCGAAGCCGGCCGCGACATCGTGCGCTTGGCGCTTGATATTCAAACCGATGTTGGCCAATTTGAAGCCGCATGCGCCCGGGGCGATGCGGATACAGCCTCGCAAGTGTATCTTGGCGATTTTTTACCGGGTTGTGAAGATGCCTGGACCGGCGCGGAGCGTGAACGGCTGGCGATTGCCTACGAAGCGGTACTACGTCGCGCGTTAGCGCAAACGGCGCAACCCGAGCACGCTTGGAAACTGCTCGAACGCGATCCCTATTCCGAAGATGCGTTCGAATTGTTGGTTCGTGATGCGCTTCTTCACAATAACCGTCGTATCGCACGGGCATTGTTAGACCGTTGGTCAGCGGCCCTGCACGAGTTGGGCGTTGAGGGTGACAGCCGCTACGCAGCAGCGGAAAAGAAGTTTGAGTCAGTCGAGCGGGCCGGCGTCATTGTGCAACCCCGGTCGCAGCCAGTTGATCTTACTTCCTTTATCGGTCGCGGCTCCGAGCGGCGGGCGTTGCAATCTCTGCTCGCCTCGGCACGAATCGTCACGCTCGTCGGGCCGGGCGGAATTGGAAAAACGCGGTTAGCAAAGGATGCGTTCGCGCAACACCGCGAGCACTTCGATTTTGACGCTTTCATTGACGTTACGCAACTTACCGGGGCTGCGGCGGTTGAGGATGCTGTCTGTGCCGCACTCGGCACGCAGGCCGCAGACCTCATCGCGTTCAGCGCTGCCCACTCACTCTTCATACTGCTGGACAACGCGGAGGATGCGTTGCAGGCGTGCGCCGCAGTAACCCTGCGCATTGCGGCCCATGCATCTTCGCGCATCTTGCTTACCTCGCGTGAAGCGTTGAACGTTCCGGGCGAAGTTGTCTTACGTGTTGAGTCACTCGCGGAAGCTGATTCGTTTGAACTATTCGTCGCTCGCGCTCATGAAAGCGGTCGCGCACTTGACACGAAGAATGCTGCGGTTCGCTCCCAAATCAGCGCGATTTGCGCGGACCTCGATCATTTGCCCCTCGCAATCGAACTCGTCGCGTCGCGAGCCGCGACAATTGCATTGACGGACCTGCGAGAAGGGCTTCTCGAGCGACTGGATGCTTTCGTCGGCGGACACGCTGCAAGAAACGCTCACCTTACGTTGCGTTCGCTGTTCGACATGAGCTACGAACGACTGTCCGCCAGTGAGGCTATCTTGTTAGATCGCTTAGCCGTCTTTGTTGCGCCGGTGCCTTTTGATGCGATTGCAGCCGTTGTATCCGACGAACATTTGCCCGAGCGAATCGTGTTCCCGACGCTCTGTGCGCTGGTCGAACGCTCCCTCGTCGTGGCCGAGGAAATCGCCGGCGAGGGGTGTTACCGGCTATTGTCAAGCACCCGAGCATACGCTGCCGAACGACTCGATCAGCGCGGGGATACTGCTCGTTTACGTCTTTCCTTGCGTCGTT
Source organism: Vulcanimicrobiota bacterium (assembly GCA_030775925.1). Taxonomy (GTDB): domain Bacteria; phylum Vulcanimicrobiota; class Vulcanimicrobiia; order Vulcanimicrobiales; family Vulcanimicrobiaceae; genus JACRUB01. The sequence continues at coordinate 2,027 of JALYIF010000029.1, forward strand.
GGACAACAGCCAAGCTCGCTCACTCGGACCTCGTGCGCACACGGGACGGCGAAGCTGCCTATGAACCACTTTCGCGGATGCTGCATACGCTACGAGCCCTTGTGCTGGATGTACTAAACGAGGCATTGCGCGATGGAGCTGCAGACCAAGCGGCATCGATCGTACTGAACTTTCGCCGCATCTGGATTCGCTTCGGGCCGATTGATGAAGGTATTCGTTGGACGCTGCTAGCTTTAGAGGAACAACCCAGCGATGCAACTCCGACACTGTTGCTGTTTTACGATGCGTTGGCATCCTTGTACTGTGAGCAGCTGCTGCCTCGCGAAGCGATTCCCTACGCCGAACAATTGCTCGAGAGCGCGACGAAGCCGTCTGAAGCGCTTCGCGCCCATATGCTGCTCGCCAATTCCTACGATTCCATCGGGCAATGGGACCGCGCTCGTTCGAACGCAGAGAGCGGTTTGCGTTTGGCGCGCGAACAAGCAGATGAGGGGGCCCAGTTTTTCTTGCTCTGCAACGAAGGCTGGGCGGCCTTGAGGATCGCCGGGCGGGCCGAAGAGGCACGCGCGAATTTCTTGCAGGCTTATGATGCAGCTCGCCGCATGCGGTGGCGCACAGCTGTAGCAACCTGCCGACGGTTTATTGCGGAGGCCGATATCGCCTTGGGACAACTCGCGGCGGCCCGGAGCCAACTTATGAGTGTCATCGAGGAATTCCGATCGATCCGCGAAGCCACTCAACTTTCTCAGGCACTCTTGGCATTGTGCACGTGCCTCCGCGCGCAGGGCAGTCTTCTCGAGTGGCGCTCATGCATTCGCGAAACCATTACTCTAGCCGACACTCTATCGATGCAAGAACTGAGTGCAAACATCTATGAGGAGCTATTTTTCGGACTCATTCTTTGGGGCGAGCAACGTGAGGCAGCCGTCGCGCTGGCGGGTGCGATCAACGCAGACCGTCAGACTTTTGATTTTGTTCGCAGCCCAGTCGCTACCAGACGTTTTGAGGAAGCACTGGCAGCGCTGCAAGTCCATCTCTCCGACGATTTTATGCCCGCTTACGAACGTGGGCGCGTCGCTGGCTTAGGATTCCTGCACGAAGAAGCACATCGCTTGCTCGATTGCTTATTTGCGGTCGAGGAGAGTTGTGCTTAAAAGGAACGGAGCGTACCTCGACCATATGCAGACTGGCATGAAGACTTTGGGTTCCTGGTTTTGTGTATTTGCGCTTAGCGGTGCAATGTTTACGTCCGCCGACGCGCAAACACAACCGCTGCAAATTTGGCCCGGTGTTGCGCCGGGCTCCGAGAACTGGACGCAAAAAGAACAAGTCATCGAGAACACGCCGGTTGGAACCGTCGCGTTAAATGTGGTACGTCCGACATTGACCGCCTATTTGCCGAACCCGAAAAAGGCAACGCAAACCGGGATCATCATCGCGCCGGGCGGATATTGTGTTGCTTTGGCCATCAGCCACGAGGCCACGACGGTGGCACGCCGGTTACAGAATCTTGGAATTGCCGCCTTTGTCCTCAAATATCGCACGATGGAAAAGACGCAACCCGGCATTCCCAAAGACCTCGATATGGATCAAGCTTGCAAGTACGGGATAGCGGACGGCATTCAAGCGCTCAAGGTTGTTCGGCAGCACGCAACCGCATATGGAATTTTGCCAAACCGTGTCGGGTTTATCGGGTTTTCGGCCGGCGGCATGATTGCTAGCGGCGCGCTGCTCCAAGCCGACGTTTCCGCGCGGCCTGACTTCGCGGCGCTTATCTATGGCGCACCCTTTGGTCAGATGCCCTCGATCCCGGCTAAGCTGCCGCCTGTATTTATGGCGTGGGCGCAGGACGATGCAATTGCCGGCGATCAAGTTGCCAAATTTTACAACGCATTGGTGGCATCAGGAAACCGGCCGGAAGCACACATCTTTAGTTCTGGCGGCCATGGATTCGGACTCGGGTTGCCCGGCACGACCAGCGACCAGTGGAGCAGCGAGTTCTACCGCTGGCTTCAGACGCACGGTCTGACTAGGGCGCGGCGTGCGCCCGCCGCGCTTTGATCAACCGGTACATTGCGTAGATGACGGCCAGTACAACGATCGCCGCAATCGCAATGGAGAATTTGTGCAGCAGTGGCACGATTGTATCAAGGTTCTTACCCAAAGACTCACCGATGACGGCCAGAATTCCGCAGAAGCCGAGCGAGCCAAGCGCATACCACAGATAAAACGGCACCAGGGGCATGCGCGTAATACCAGCGGGAATCGAGACGACACCGCGGATCACCGGAACAAAGCGACAGATAAAGATCGCAAAGCTGCCGTACTTTCCAAAAAACGAATCAACTTTGGCCATCTCTTCTTCGTGGAACATCACAAGATGTCCATATTTATGTACGAAGGGCCGGCCGCCAAAGCGCCCGATCGCGTAACCGAGCGTTCCGCCCGCGAGTTCCCCCAAAACGGCAAACACGATTACTTTATAGATACTGTCGAGATGCCCGGTGGCAACCAAAGCCCCGGCGGCCGGCAAAATGATTTCCGAGCCGATCGGCGCTCCCACGTTTCCCGCCGCCATCGCGACGAACAGCCCCAAGTAGCCGGCGTGGTCGACCAACGTTAAAAAGAAGGCGGAAAGATGTTCCATCAGTGTTGGTCTTCCTTACTCTGAACGGGCGGTGATGTTGCTGCGCGAGGCGGATGCGCGGCGCAAAATTTCTGCGGCCAGGCCCCCGCCTTCCTCACGAATGGCTTCGAAGAGATCGATTGGATCGATCTCACGGTCGCCGGCACGGGTTTCGGCCAAGGTGACGATTTTGCGGACCCTCGGGGTCACCAGGATGCCTTCCCACATGCGATCCTCGCCCGTTCCCAGCGCGCGTCGAACTTCTGCATGGGCGTCGCTCAATTCGATCGACTCTGCGCGGAGCCGGTCAGTGATCGCGGCATCGTGCTCTTCAAGAAGCGCCACGAGCATATGCTCGGCTCCGACGTAGTAGTGATTGTGGTTCCGGCACTCTTGCTCGGCAGCGCGTAAAACGCGGCGAGAAGCGGGGCTAAATCTTGAAAACAACTCTTACTTTGCGGTTTGAAAGACCCCACGCACGCCAGCGGCATGCGTGGGGTAGATGGTCGGGCTGGCAGGATTTGAACCTGTGGCCTCTGCGTCCCGAACGCAGCGCTCTACCAAGCTGAGCTACAGCCCGACAAACTCCCTGCAGTTCTGGCGCCCTTAGGTCTCTCCTGCCGCACCCTCACGGGGAAAGCCGCCCGCGGTTCAGAAAGCGTTAGCCGCTTTATGAGATACCTGATCGTCGGGTGCGGCCGCGTCGGCTCCGCCCTCGCGAAACTCCTTGATGCCGATAGCCACGAGGTCATCGTTGTGGACGAAAACCCCGCGGCGTTTAAGCGGCTAGGTTCAAATTTTAAAGGCCACGTGGTGGTTGGAACCGGCATCGACTACGACGTCCTCAAACGCGCGGGCGCCGAACGCGCAGATGGATTTATTGCAGTTACCGATGGCGATAACCGCAATGTGATGGCTGCTTTAATCGCACAGCGGATGTTCAAAATACAGCGCATTGTGGCGCGTATTTACGACCCGCCTCGCGGTGCTCTCTATCGCGAACTCGGGATCGATACCGTGTGTCCAACCACGATCGGCGCGAAAATTATTCGCGATGTGCTCACCGAAGCGCCCTGGGATACCCTCCAGTCGTTTGATTTCGGAAAAGTCACTTCACTGAGCGCGACTATCACCGCCGCGGAAGCGGGTAAGCGTGTTTCGCAGATCGAGCGCGCCGGATTGATTCGCATTGCAGCCGTACGCTCCGGTAAAAGTGTGCGCGTCGCCGCTAACGACACCATCCTTGCTGAAGGTGATGAGATCAATGCCATCGTGGCGCCCGAAGCTATTTCGGAATTCGCTACCATGTTTACGAGCGCATCGCCCACTCCCAAAATGAGCGCCTAATATGTTCATTTTGATCATCGGCGGCGGTAAGGTTGGGTCCTACCTCACGCGGGCGCTATTGGCTCAAAACCACGAAGTTGTGGTTGTTGAGAAACAAGAAAGAAAAGCTCGCGCACTTGAGATGCTCTTGGAAAACAACGTTACAGTCGTCGGCGACGGGTGCGACCCCGAGGTTTTGCGCCAGGCCGGTATCGGTCGAGCGGATGTCGTCGTCGCCGATACGGGTGATGATGAAGACAATCTGGTGGTAACGCTGATTGCCAAAAAGCAGAGTAACGCGCCCCGGTGCTTAGCGCGCGTAAACAATCCGCGCAACAAGATGATCTTCGAATCGTTGGACACCGAGAATCCAGTCACCGTAATTTCATCAACGGAAATTATTCTGGACGTCCTCAACGAGCATGTGAACGCGACCGAGCACAATCAAATGCTTGCGTCGATGACGCTCTTTAACAAGGGAAATCTGGAACTCCTAAAATTTATCGTTCCATCCAACTCACCCATGGCGGGACGGCGCCTGAGCGAGATTGTTTTTCCGCGCAACAGCGTGGTGGTGGCAATTGACCGCCCTGATCGGGATCTCGTTATTCCATCTGGCGACACGACTATCGAATGCAGCGATCAGGTGATGATTATTGTGAGAAAGGGCGCGGGCGACCAAGTCCGCGCCGTACTCGCCGGAACTTGATAGCCGCCGGCTGCAGCTAAAACTGCACGCCGATCTCCGCGCCGATTCTGGTCTGCGAACGAAGGATGCCAGCCGGCCCGAATCCCAGGCCCGGCGTGAACGACGAAAGATTGACTGCCGAATACTCTGCTCGAATCGAGGTATGTCCGGTCTTAAATGCCGGCGTGAGCGTCCACGTTGTGGCCGCACTGCCCGGACCGAATCCAACAAGATCTGCATTCAGACTGGGATCAGATGCATTGCTACGGTTGGTGATGGATTCATAGCGCGCCGCTAGCGACCAGCCGGCATCAAATGTATAGTTGGCGGCAAACACGGCGCCAAAGGCTCGCTCATCGCCGTTGAAGCCAAGCGCCGTATTCCCGGGGGAGTCAATCCACAACAGATATGGATTGAGTTGGAGCTTGCCAAAGGTTTGCGCCAGCATTAAGTTTGCTTCTCGCCTGTTTGCGATAAAGGCGGTCGGGTTACTGCGAGCACTCGCCTGCGGAACGATCCACGCAAACTGCGCGGTTGTATTCGGAGATGCCGCCCACCCCAACAGGCCTTCGATCGCCCCCAGCTTTCCGGAATAATATCCGTCGTTGTACTCAAGGTTGCCGCTAAATTTCCCCTGCGCGTATGTGGCGCGAACGCCGCGGCTCACGACCGGCTCGGCATTCCAAACCAGGCCACGTTGGATATTGGCGTTTTGAAATGTGAAGATTCCCTCAGAACCGAGCAGCGTCCCGAGCTTTCCGGCGCTAAACGTCCACGTGCTGCTCGGTACGTATTGCACGTAGGCAAGCGGAACATAAGAAAACAGATCGGTGTTGGACCCAATGCGAAATGTGGGATTGAGCGATTGGCCCACGACGGGGAACGCGTATTCACCGATATTAGCACCGAACCGAAAGACGCCGGTATTGCGCGTCACCGAAAAGAGAATGTTTTCGTAATCGGTTCTGGATCCCGTGTCGGCACCGGTCACCGTATCGAG
>JALYIF010000030.1 GCA_030775925.1 Vulcanimicrobiota bacterium
GCCATATAGTCATCCGTGCAACTCGCGTCAGCTAAAAGGTTGGTGTTCTTGTCAATGCGCAAAACAGACACGCCGTCCGGTGGAGTGAACTCCTTCATGTCGGAGTACTGCGGTAACCGTTGCGCCCGGTTCATAAACTCCGCCCAGATCGGAGCCGCAGCCAATGCGCCTGCAAGCTTCACGTCGGTATAGTCATCATTCCCAACCCACACGATACAGATCAGGTTCGTCGTGTACCCGGCAAACCACGCATCATGACTCGTCCCTGTTTTGCCCGCAGCAGGCGAAGTAAATCCGCGCTTGCGAACCTCCACGCCGTACCCGAAGTTCATCACGCCTTCCATCAGGCTTGTGCTCAAAAACGCAGCACGCGGATCCATCACCTGCCGAGCCTCCGGCGCAAAATCGGCAACAATGTCTCCTGCACTGTTGCGCACTGACGCCAGCATCCACGGATTCAGGTGAACTCCGTTGTTCGCGAAAACCGTATATGCCCCTGCCATATCCAGCGGCGTCGCGTCATAGGCACCCAGTGCAACCGCCGGTGTTCCGCGCGCCGCCGCAATGCCGGACGCACGAGCCAGGGCCGCCACGTTCTCAAACCCAACTTGCTGCCCCAGCGAGATCGTTGCGTTATTCAACGAGTGCGCCAGAGCATAAATCGCCGTCACATTGCCATGAAACTGGTCCTTGTAATTCCGCGGCGTGTAGGTCTGCCGGCCATTGTCGAAGGTAAACGTAGTCGGCTCGTCGCTCAGTCGCGTAACGGCGGTGAATGTACCCCCCTCCCCCAAGGCCTGCCCATTGATGCTCGTGTTATACGCAGCGGCATACACAAACGGCTTGAAGATGGAACCCGTAGGCCGCTTTGCAACCGCGTGATTAAGCTGAGAAACCGTATAGTTTCGCCCTCCCACCAGGGCCAGTATCTGCCCGGTATGCGGGTTCAGCGCAATCATCGCCACCTGCGGCAGTGTCATCGGTCCGTTACTGTGATGCGCCTTTCTCACCTGATCGTCGACATTGCGCATTCCAACTTCAACAGCCTCACTCGCAGCTCGCTGCAAGTCCGGGTCGAGGGACGTGTAGATACGCAGACTCTGATTCATTCCGGAGTCGCCGACACGCTGCACCAATTGATCGTGAACCAAATCGACAAAGTAAGGGGCTTCACTTGCATCAACGTTTGGCGGAGCAAGTCGCAAGGGTTCAGCCTTCGCTCGGCTCGCCTCTCCAGACGTAATCGCACCCGTCTCCACCATCGAGTCGAGAACAAGGTTGCGCCGCTCCATCGCGCGGTCAGGATGTTTGTAAGGAGACAAATAACTCGGCCGCTGTATCATCGCGGCCAGTGTCGCGCATTCCGCAAGGTCGAGTTGTTTCAAATCCTTACCGAAGTATGATTGCGCCGCCTCTCCAAAGCCGTTCACCGCAAAGCTGCCGCGCTGACCAAGAGGAACATAGTTCGAGTACATCTCAAAAATTTGCTGTTTGTTGAATCGCGCTTCCAGTTGGAACGTGATCAGCATCTCTTTGATCTTGCGCTTAATTTTTTTGTCGGGGGTCAGAAAAAATCCTCGCGCCAACTGTTGGGTTAATGTCGAGCCGCCGCAGCTCATATGGTGCGACAACGTATCCTCTACCGCACACTTCACAAGACGAACGTAATTCACGCCCCCATGTTCAAAAAAACGACGGTCCTCGATCGCGATGGTGGCATCCACCATGCGCTGGGGAATCTCTTTGTACGTCACTAACCTGCGCTTGGTACGGTTCTTGTCCTCACTCAACCCTGTGATCAACTGCGGTTCAAGTTCATAGGCGCGTAACGCTACACCGTTTTCTGCCGTAATGGACTGGATTTCTCCGCCACGCGCGTTGATCGTTGCGCCATCGGTTGAGTGGAACGACTGCGGCCCCGGCTTGATGAGAATATTCTCGCCCTTCACCTGGAACGATCCTAGCTGCGGGTTGGAGTTATAGCCCGCCTGGCGTAGTTCCATCGCAATCGCGGTCGCTGTTAACTTCTGCCCGCTGCGCACTTCACGCGGAGCGGCATAAATCTGGGCTGTTCTGGCAAAAACCGGGCCCGCTGCCAGCCTGTCGTCTACGATCTGTTGGTATTTGAAGTAGTAGTAACCGAAGACCGCCGCAAAGAGAAGTAGGCCGCCGAGCGCGAGGATCAACAGGGTGCGGAGGATGCGTGTTCCAAGGCCCACCCGCTCCGGAGTGCCCGCACGGTTTCCAATCTTCAGCTTGACAGCCACAGTATCGCCTCGCAGTGGTTCTTTTGTTAGACGCGCATAAAGGCCGCCCGCAGCTCTCGCGCAACATCGTCCACCAAAACATCAAGCGTACAGTTTGTGAGTCTATCCACCAGTTCTACTTTGCCTTCGCTCAGTTTCTTACCGATGTTCACCCGATACGGTAAGCCTGCCAAATCAGCGTCTTTGAACTTCACACCAGCCCGTTCATCGCGGTCATCCAACAGAACATCAAAACCCGCGGCCGCAAGCGCCGCGGCAATTTTTTCTCCTGCTTCCAACAATGGCGTTTCGTTGACATTGGTGATGGTCACAACAACTTCAAACGGCGCGATGGCAGCCGGCAATGCGTAACTTTCGCCATCCTTCCCTGCTGCGGACTGCTCGATCGCTGCCGTCAATATGCGTTCAATGCCGATCCCATAGCTCCCCATTATCGGCTTAACCGCCTTGCCATTGCGATCAAGCACGCTTGCACCCATGCTCTCCGAATACTTGTAACCCAACTTGAAAATGTGGCCGACTTCAACTGCTTTTGCAACTTTTAAAGCGGTATTGCACACCGGGCACCCTTCGCCCTCATTTGCATTGCGGATGTCCACAACCGCAGTAGGTTTGAAGTCGCGACCTGCCGTCACATTACGGAAGTGATATTCCACCTTGTTAGCCCCTGCGATCATGTTTGCGCGGCCCGTCAATGCGCTGTCGAGGATTACGAGCGTCCCCGGCTTTTTTGGATGTACGGCAGCATCGATGCCAACCGGTCCCAGATATCCAGCGGGAGCGCCAAACGTGGCTTCAATCTCATCCGCCTGCATTGGGCGCAAATCGCCGGCCCCGGCCAGCGCGCCGAGTTTGGCTTCATTCAACGTGTGATCGCCGCGAAGAAATGCGACGACTGCGCGCGCTTTCCCGTCAGCGGCTTGCAACATATAAGCCATGGTCTTGAGTTGATGTTGCGGTGCTATCCCTAGGAATGCGCCTACTTCATCAATCGTCCGTTGACCGGGCGTATGCACGAGTTCAGGCGCCTCGCCCGTCGCGGCCAGATTCGTCACAACCGGCAACTGCGATGTAGCTTTTTCGAGATTCGCCGCATAGCCACAACTGCTGCAACTTGCAATCAAATCCTCGCCAGCCTCGGTATAGACCATA
>JALYIF010000031.1 GCA_030775925.1 Vulcanimicrobiota bacterium
ACGTTTGTGGTACCTGGCATGGCGCCACTACCGTTGCATTTCGGGGCGCTCACAGTTGCATCTGCCGACGAACGCCTGATTCCGCCGGAGTTCCGTGGCAACGCGCTTTTCCCCGACAATGGCGCAAAAGCAGAATTTCGCGCCTATAAGGTGACGGCCACTGACGACATCGTGCTTTTGTTTGATGATCCAACCAAAGTTCTCAACGAAGTGTTTTATGGCGACCACATCTTTCTTGCGCGCGGGGGATTGCTGCCCGCTGGATCGCAAGGCGCGTTGCCGCATTTCACCGCGCCTTCGCTGGTGCACGTTGGCTCAACCGATTATCCACCCACTAAAAAAGAAGGCGACGTCTTCCTGCGGATTTTGGTGGACAAAGCGGGCGCCGTAACCGACGCGACCGTTTTTGTCAGCAGCGGCGATGGCGACCTCGATCGCGCAGCCGTAGTGTCGGCGCAACATTCGACTTTCTTGCCCGCGAAAATTGACAATACGCCGGTTAACGCGGTTGCCTTTTACCGCCAGGAGTACCGCCTCGTATCCGTTCCGGCGCACTAGTGTCCGGGTTGGGCGCGGCGTTTAATTTCACCACCGTAGCGGCGCGCGTTCGCACGCATCTCGCTCAAGATCATCGCTACGCGCACTGCGTTCGAGTTGCCCGATTTGCCGAATCCCTTGCCCGCACGCATGGGGAATCAACTACGCGGGCGCGCCTTGCCGGTATGCTTCACGATCTGGCGCGACTCTATTCCGCGCAACGTCTGCTTGATGAATCCCAAGCGCGCGGTTTGCCGATTGATGCGTATGCGCGCGAGCACCCCGTCGTCTTGCACGCACCGCTGGGCGCAGAGCTCGCTCGGGAAATGTTCGGCGTGGACGACGAGGGCGTGCTCTCGGCAATTCGCAAGCACACACTCGGCGCGGCAGAAATGTCGAGGCTTGACTGCATCCTGTACCTGGCAGATGGCCTCGAGCCGGGGCGTGACTTTCCGGAGCGGCAGGCGCTCGCCACACTAGCGCTGGCCGACCTGGCCGCGGCCACAGCGGCCACCATGAGGTCTACCTTTGCTTATTTGCGGGAAAAAGGTCTGGCAGCAGCACCGCAAAGCTTACAGGCGGAAAGCACCTTCGGCCGGCCGGCCGATTCTCCGGAGGTAGTCACTGGCGGAATTACTTGATGTCGTGCGCGACGCGGCGCTCGATAAAAAAGGCGAAGACTTCCAAATCATCGATTTGGAAGGACGAACCATTATTGCGGATACTTTTGTGATCGTGACGGGACGCTCAAAGATACAAACACGCTCCATTGCCGATGCGATTATTGAAGCCATCAAAGAAGGCGGCCACCACATCGCACGCACGGAAGGCTATAGCGACGGCAACTGGATCCTACTCGATGCGGGCAGCGTGATCGTGCACATTTTCACGCCCGAGCAGCGTGAGTTTTATAATCTGGAGCGCCTGTGGGCTAGCGCCGAAACGCGGAAAGCGCAGAGCCATGAAGCAAGCTAAGCGCATTAATTATCAGACCCGGGCCTCGCGCTCACGTCGGCAAGCCCTTATTAAAGCTGGAGTCTGGATATTCTTAGGGCTTTTTGTCTTCAGCATTGTGGGCGTTGCAATCGCCTTTATTAAGTAACCAGGCGCTACTAACTGCCGATTGCGAGCCGCCGAAACTTGTCGCCTAGTTTTGGGTACTAACCCGCAGAGCCCAGAGGAGCTCCATATTACATGAAATTACGTGGTGCGCTTTGCGCGCTTATCGTCTTGGCCGGCGCGGCCGCCGCACCTGCCCTCGCACGCGACGGATATGTGGTCGATCAGGCGGGTATTCTGAGCGCAGGAACCGTTTCGAATCTCAATTCGCGGATCAGCAACTTCGCCGCGCAAACGCACAAAGAAATTGTCGTGCAAACGGTGTCCTCCCTCGGCGGCATACCCGTTCGCGACGCGGCAAATAAAGCGTTTACCGAGCAAAATGTTAACGGCGTCCTGATCTTTGTCGCCAAAGACGACCGCAAAGACTTTATCGAACCCGACCGCGCGGGCGTGCAAGCCGGTTGGTTCAACCCGCAGATATTCCAGCCCATTTATGCAAGCATGGGGTCTCAATTTAAGGACGGCGACTACGACGGCGGCGTAACCACGGCAGTCGATTCGGTTCTTTCGATTTATCGCTCGCATATGAGTTCGCTTGGCGGCGGCGCCGTGCCGGTTCGCGCGCCGCGTCCTTACGCGAACTCCACCAGCGGAGGATTTCACTTAAGCATGTTTTGGATCATTATCATGGTTATCGCGGGCTTCTTGATCTTGCGGTCAATTATGCGCGCCATGTCTGCGCCACGGCCTCCATACGGCCAAGGCCAGCTCCCTCCGGGCGCGCCCGGATATGGTCAGCAAGGCTACGGCCCCGGCTACGGCGGTGGTATGGGCGGCGGAGGCGGGGGG
>JALYIF010000032.1 GCA_030775925.1 Vulcanimicrobiota bacterium
CCGCTGGTGGACGAAGTATGGGGTGCATTCCAAACAGCGGCAACCAGCTTCGGTGCGAAATATCATCAGACCGGGATTCCAGTGCGCGCGTCGCTCCGCGTGCTTCCCGACCGTTCCGACGCCGCAAAATGGCTAGGGCTCGATCCCAAGAAGCGCACCATCTTTGCCGTCGGCGGAAGCCAAGGCGCCCGCTCGCTTAATGAAGCCGTGACCGCGCTCGTAACACGCCGAGCGCTGCCGGAGGACTGGCAAGTGCTCCACCTTTGCGGGGAGCGCGACTACGAATACATGAAGGCCGAGCAACGCGAACCATTTGGAAAGAACACGGTTGTTCTCATTCCGTATTTGAATGATCCGGCAGAAGCCTATGCGGTTAGCGATATCGTGGTTGCACGCGCCGGCGCCTCAACGCTGGGAGAACTTGCTTGCATTGGTATTCCATCGGTACTCGTGCCCTATCCACATGCTGCCGACGACCACCAAACCGTAAACGCGCATGCTTTCGTCGACTCAGGCGCGGCCGTAATGATTGAAGACAGCGCGCTCGACGGAGATCAGCTCTGGTGGACGCTGCGCGAGGCGTTCGAGCCGGGCCGCCTTGAACAGATGCGCGAAGCCGCGCGCGCTCTCGCGCCGCAGGATGCGCTCGCCGCGATCTTGTCGCGCCTGGATTGCTTGCTCGGCGCGGGTCCGGCCGCAAGCCAGTACGAAAGATGATTGCGTGACCGAAGGAACCCTACACTTCATCGGTATCGGCGGGATCGGCATGAGCGCGATCGCCCGCATTTTTCTCGCGCGCGGTGAAGCCGTAAGCGGGTCTGATATCAAGGAAACGCCGCTAGTCCGCAATTTGCGCGAGGCCGGTGCGACCATTCACCTCGGACACGCAGGGAAGCACGTTCGAGGCGCGCGTGCAGTTGTTGTGAGCTCCGCGATCGACCCGAAGAATCCGGAATTTGTTGCCGCAAAAGAGGCTGGCCTGCCGATCTTCGGACGTGGTGAGATGTTGGCAAAGCTGATGGAAGGCCGCCGTGGAATCGCCATTGCGGGTACGCATGGCAAGACAACGACGACGGCGATTGCGTCCTCGATCTTGCGGTATGCCGGCGTGGACGCGACGATTTTGGTCGGTGGTGAATCGCACGATACCGGAACGAACGCGCACGATGGTGCGAGCGAGTGGTTTTTAACCGAGGCCGATGAATCCGACGGTTCGTTTATGGAACTCCGTCCGGTTATTGCGCTTGTAACCAATATCGAAAACGATCACATCGCAAGCGATGCCGACCTTCCGAAGCTCAGAGAAAATTTCTCAGCCTTTCTCGAACGCCTACCGGAGGATGGCGTCGCAATTGTCGGTATCGACAACAAACATAGTGCGTTGATTGCACCTGGACAGCGGCCAGCAAAGACGGTAACGTTTGGTTTGACATCGGCCGCTGACGTGCATGCAGCAAATGTACGTTTCGCAGATTTGGGATCAACGTTTGATGTCATCGCGGGCGGCGTGTGCTTGGGTAGCGCACGCTTGCGCGTCCCGGGAGAGATCAATATTGCAAACGCTCTTGGAGCAATCGTTGTTGCTCGTGAGCTTGGGGTTCCATTCGTGCAGGTCGCCGAGGCACTGGCGGATTTTCACGGTGTGCGGCGGCGCTTTGACATCTTGGCGCGCAGCGAACGAATGACGATCGTTGATGATTACGCTCATCACCCCACCGCCGTTCAAGCAACGATTGCTGCCGCGCGGCGTTATTATGCAGGCCCGATCGTGGTCGCGTTTCAACCACATCGCTATACGCGTACGGCCTACCTGGCACGCGATTTTGCCGAATCGTTGCGCGGTGTTGAGTTGGTATTCCTCACACCGGTGTATGCAGCTTCAGAGCTTCCTATTGAAGGCGTGAGCGAGCGCTCTATCGGTGAGCCCTTGCGAGCGACCGGAGCAAACGTCCAGTACGTCCCATCGGTCGAAGCGTTGCCGGAAGCGATTTTGGAACATGCTCCGCCGGGTGCGCTCGTTCTCATGCTCGGGGCGGGCAACATCACGAACGTTGCAGCTCAGCTCGCAGCGCGTTTGAGCCGGGCGCAAGCCGTCTCATGATGGCTACTCGCTGCGCGAGTTTACTGAGCGATCGTGACAAGAATGAACTGGCAGCACTCTGTGAGGATCGCGTACGATTTGACGAACCACTCGCACCGTACACATCGTGGAAAATCGGCGGCCCCGCAGATGCTTCGATCACCATTGAGAGCGAATCCCAGCTTGCCGAAATTATGCGGTTTTGCTTGCGGCGCTCCATGCCGTGGTTTGTGCTCGGCAGCGGCTCCAACTTATTGATCGGCGATGGAGGCCTGCGCGGTATCGTCCTTCGCTTGAGTGGAGCCTTCACTCATATTTCAGTGCATGAGGATCAAACCCACGTTATCGTGCAGGCG
>JALYIF010000033.1 GCA_030775925.1 Vulcanimicrobiota bacterium
TTGCTTGCGTTCGCGCCCGCGCGCCCTGGCTGCCGAACACCGCTTCAACAGTAATTCCGAACGGTAACAAGAGCGGAGCGAGTTTGCTTGCATGCTGCGAGGCCAGAATCTCCGTTGGAGCCATGAGCGCGGATTGCATCCCGTTGCGTGCTGCCATCACAATGGCTGCGGCCGCAACCAACGTCTTACCGCTACCGACATCGCCTTGGAGCAGGCGATTCATCGGTGATTCGCGTGTCATGTCTTGCCAAATCTCGTCGGTTACACGAGACTGCGCATTGGTCATCGCGTAGGGCAACGCAGCCGCAAACTCCGATAACAAGCCGGCCGGAATCTTCATTGCGGTCGCGCGCTCTTGCGTTTCGCGTTTTGCACGCTTCAGGCACGCCGCGAGCGCAAGCGCGAGAAACTCGGTAAAGATAAAACGCTCTCTAGCCCGCAGGGCTGATTCCGGGCTCGCGGGCGCATGCATGGAAATATACGCGTCACGCGCAGACGGGAAACGGAACTGCTTTGCAATGGTGGGCGGCAGATCATCATGGACAAGCGTGAGCAATTTTTGCATATTTCGCGCAACCACTTGATGAATTTTGCGCGAGGTTAGGGTCTTGCTAGCCGGATAGACCGGTACCATCTCGCCGCTGTAGGTTTCGTCTTCGGCCAAGACTTTGTGCGAACCGACATTCAGGCTCACCCCCGCAAGCGTTCGCGTAACCCGGCCGCGCACAAACAGCCGCATGTCCTTCTTCAGCGCGCCGATGAGGTATTTTCGTCCGAACCACTTGGCGGTAACGCGGCCCGTGCCGTCATCGAGTTCGGCCTCCACGATGGCGATGCGTGCGCGCCGTTCTCGCACGGAAAGGATGCGCCCTACGACATTTTCTTCTGACTCGCCAGCCCCTAATTCGCTAATGGGCGTGGGGAATCGTAGATCTTCATACCGATGCGGAAGATAGTCCAGCAGTGCCTGTGCGTCAGAAACGCCCAGTTCCGCAAAGCGCGCAACGGACTCCTTACCGATTCCCGCAAGCTCATTTAAGTTCATTGGTGGCCTGTAACGTACTAGCGGGCGCGGCCGAGCAGCTCCGTGCCGACTTCATCGAGCGATATCTCGGTATGACGCAAAAGCACGAGCAGGTGAAAGACCAGGTCGGCAGCTTCCCAAATGAGTTCCTTACGATCGTCGTTTTTTGCCGCGATCACAACTTCGGTAGCTTCTTCGCCAATTTTTTTCCCGATACGGTCCACACCGCCCGCATACAACTTGGCAACGTACGAATGCTCGGGGCTTTCGGTCTTGCGTTGCTCGAGTACGGTTTGCAACCCCAACATGGCGCGGCTAAAAGCCCCGCTCTGTCCTGCGGCTTCGGGTTGTTCTCCGTCCAGGACCGCATGATGAAAACAAGTTGTAGCCCCGGTGTGGCAAGCGGGACCGCTCGGTATCACGCGATAGAGTAAGGCGTCGGCATCGCAATCGTAGCTCACGCTCACCACCGACTGCGTGTTTCCCGACGTTGCACCTTTGTGCCAGAGTTCATTACGAGAGCGGCTAAACAGATGGGTGGAGCGGCTAGCAACGGTTTTTTGCAGCGCTTCGGCGTTGGCGTGTGCGAGCGTAAGCACCTCGCCCGTTGCGGCATCTTGAATAACCACCGGCAAGAGTCCGTCCGGGCCCCATTTCAGATCTACCACTCGTTCACTCACTCTCAACCGGCCGCATGGGAATTCCGTGCATCGTCAACTGTGCTTTTAGAAATCCGATCTCGATTTCCCCGTAGTGAAAGAGCGAGGCGGCAAGCGCCGCATCCGCTTCGCACAGCGTGAAAACATCGAGAAAGTCTTGGACGCTGCCGGCGCCGCCGGAGGCAATCACCGGGACACAGACGCGCTCGCGAACCGCGTTTGTCAGGAGCAAATCGAAGCCGGTTTTGGTTCCGTCCCGGTCCATGCTGGTCAGAAGAATCTCGCCTGCGCCGTGCTGGGTCGCATCGTAGGCCCACTGAACTGCATCGAGCTGCGTCGCCGTCCGGCCACCGTCAATGACGACTTCGAAGCCGCCGGACACGCGGCGGCAATCAATCGCCAGCACAATGCACTGGCTGCCGAATTCGGCAGCGGCTTCTTGGAGCAATCGCGGATTGCGAACGGCCGCGCTGTTGAGCGAGACTTTGTCGCACCCGGCCCGCAGCATCTGGCGAATGTCTTCAATTGTATTGACGCCGCCACCGACCGTAAAGGGGATCGTGAGTTGGCTAGCCACCGCGCGAACGACTTCGCGGGTTGCTTTTCGCCCTTCCACCGTAGCGGTAATATCGAGAAACACCAACTCGTCTGCGCCAGATCGCTCATAGATCGCGGCCAGTTCGACGGGGTCCCCGGCGTCACGCAGTTCGAGAAACCGAATGCCTTTCACGACGCGGCCGTTTTTTATATCCAGGCAAGGGACGATCCGTTTTGCAAGCATCAGAAGCGCAGGTAGGACGTTTCGAGCGCTTTTGTGAGCGTGTAAATCATGTGCAGCGCGGGAGCGCGAATCGCAAATTGCTCGGAAAGTTCGACTACCGCGCCGACGATCGGTTCTAATTCCAGTGGCCGGCCCGCCTCCACATCTTGCAGCATCGACGTCTTCACGTCTGCAATCCGAGAGGCGTTCGCGATGCGTTCATCGATGCTTATCTCAACATCGACGCCGGTTGCAGAGGCGATTCGCGCCGCTTCTTCCATAAGAATTGCAATCAGGCGGCGCGTTTCGGGTACTTGGAGCATGGGCCGGATCGTCAGGCGCGTCAGGGCGCTTACCGGGTTGAGCGAGACGTTGCCGAGCAGTTTGCGCCACATTTCGCGCTTCAGTGTGGTAACCACCGGTGCATCCATGCCGGCGTTCCGCAGGAGGACGCCGACGTTCTCTGCGCGCTCCGAGGCCTCACCCTCGGGATCGCCGAGAATGTATCGCATGCCGCCTGATTGATGGATGACTCCCGGCAACGGGATGTTCCCCGAAGCGTGAATCACACATCCGACGATTTGCGAACGCGGGATCATCTTACGCAAGTGGCCGGCAGGGTCGACGCTTTCGAGCGTACGCTCGCGGAAATACCAAAACGGGAGTCCATTGATAACGGGAACGATGGTCGCACC
>JALYIF010000034.1 GCA_030775925.1 Vulcanimicrobiota bacterium
CTGCCCACATTAGCGTATCGTGCGCCGTTTGCCGTAGCGTACGCAAACGAAGTCCAGTCGCAAGCGCGCGCGAAATATCAACCGTGTTTAGGCCGGGCATCTTGGTTTTTGAGGCGATCCAAAGCGGAAGATCGATCCAGTCTCCGATCTCTTGCTGCGCGAGGAAGTCCTCAGACGCCCACTCAATCTGCGCCGTAACATTTGCCTCCTTTGCGCACGCGGCGAGGACGCTGCCAAGTGTGTGCGTGTGCGGAGGTCCCGTCACGTTGATAGCGCCTGTTGTTCGGTGCTCGATTTGCAGGACGATCCACGTTGCCAGATCGCGCGCATCGATCAGTTGAACAAAAATATCGGGACCAACGGGCGCGAGCACCGTGCCACCTCGCGCCATGCGGACCGGCCAATACGTGAATCGGTCGCTGGGATCATAAGGCCCAACGATGAGGCCCGGGCGCACAATGAGTGCGCGATTCCTGAAAGTGCTGGCGACGACGTCTTCGCAAAGGCCTTTTAGGGGGCCATAACTCTCCGGAATCATCTCGGTGCGACTGGCACCCTCCGGCATTGGTAAGCGCGGCGTATTTTCCGTGCAATCAGGCTGCGAAAGGTCAAGCGCGGACACCGTTGAGATAAAGACGTACTGCTGGGTACGGGCACGCAGATGCCGTGCCGAGATTTCCAAGCTCTTTGGATAGAAGCCGCATGTGTCAACGACTGCGTCCCAGGTGCGATCTCCTAAGCGCTGCAGATCGCGTTCGCGGTCGCCGTGAATCTGTTCAACACTTGGTGGGGCATCAGCACGGTGGTTGCCCGAGTTGAATAGGGTTGGCACATGTCCCGCTGCCAGTAGGGCGGCGACAAGGTGGCGGCCGAGGAAGCGCGTGCCGCCGATGATGAGTACATTTTTCCCCACGGGTGGCTATTCTCCGCGGCTCCACTACAAAGCATCTCGCTCGCGGCTCCGAATCTTCATGGAGTGAATGATCTCGAGGGGATGAACCCGCAGAGTCGCTTTACAGACCGCGCGGACGATTACGCAAAGTACCGCCCAACCTATCCGGCGGCGGCGCTCGATTGGCTCTTGTACAATTTGGGAGATCCCGGAAAGCTTCGAGTCGCCGATGTTGGTGCGGGGACGGGGATATCGTCTAGATTGCTCGCAGAGCGCGGCTGCCAGGTTGTGGCCGTCGATCCCAATCCTGACATGCTTGCGCACGCACGCCGGCACACGCGCGTGCGCTACGTTGCCGCACACGCAGAAAATACGGGCCTGCCCAGCGGCTCGTTCAACCTCGTAACATGTTTTCAATCATTTCACTGGTTCGAGCGCGATTCCGCGCTGCAAGAGTTTGTGCGCATTCTCAAGCCTTTGGGACGCGTTGCCGTGCTGTGGAATACCAGGGTGAAGACGGATCCGTTTATGCATGCCTACGATCGGCTCATTGCCGCGTTTGGCGACGATATTAAGCGAATCCACGATGCAAGGCAGATTGCATCACCCGCAGAGGCCCTGGGTATTTACGGTCTGGTTCGAGTTGAGCGCGTGGAGTTTGCCCATTTTCACCGCATGGACTTCGCCGGCTTGCTGGGCTATGCGCGCAGCTGCTCGTATCTGCCGTGCGAAGGCACGCCGTACGTGCGACTGCGCGAGGGGTTAGCTGTGCTCCACGAGCGATTCGCGGATCCCGGCGGCTACGTTGTCTTCCCCTACCGCACGACCGCCTACCGTGGCGATCGAGCTCCTCGCGCCGCTTCGTAGGGGCCACGATGGAGAGGCCGACCTTTAGGCGAAAGGGCCCCTCATGCCGATTCCACTACATGAAAAGCGAGAGCGCGTCTACTCCGGTACCAAGCGCCGGATCTTCCAACTCCTGGTCGATATGGGAACGTCAAACGACATCATCTGGCCCTTTGCCGCTCAGCCGTTCATGCGCTCGCCCGGGCCGCTAACGCCGGGTAAAACGGAGGAATGGCACCATGGATTTCATGCCATCCTCGATGAGGTTGTACCGGAGGAAAAAATCGTCTGGAACATCCAGAACGACGGCATGAGCGGTACGCACGGCTTCTATATCTCCGCCGAAGGAAAACAAGTGCGGCTCGAACATCGGATCGACGCGGATTTGAGCGATCAGGAAGGCCGCATGTTATGGCGGCGCTTGGAAGACGCAAACGAGCGTTCTACCGAAGCGCTGTTCGACAAGATTGCCCGAGTTCTAAAACGATGAGTGGCGTTCCACGCCGCGCTCTTGGTGCAAGCGGCTTGCGCGTCTCTGCGCTCGGACTTGGATGTATGGGCATGTCGGAGTTCTACGGCAATGCAGACGAGACCGAATCGATTGCGACCATTCACCAACACCTTGATAGCGGTCATAACTTTATCGATACCGCCGATATGTACGGACCGTACACGAATGAAGAACTGGTCGGTAAAGCCATCAAAGACCGGCGCGACCAAACATTTTTGGCCACTAAATTTGGGATAGTCCGCTCGGCTGATGGGCAGCGCTCAATCAGCGGCCGCCCGGAGTATGTGGCCGCTTCGTGCGAGGGGTCGCTCAAGCGTTTAGGTGTGGACCATATCGATCTTTATTACCAGCATCGCGTCGACACAGACACGCCGATTGAAGAAACCGTCGGCGCGATGGCGCAACTTGTAACGGACGGTAAGGTACGTTTCCTGGGGCTCTCTGAAGCCTCAGTGCAGAGTATCCGGCGCGCGCACTCGGTCCATCCGATCACTGCATTGCAGTCAGAATATTCGCTCTGGTCGCGTGACCCTGAAGACGGAACGCTTGCAACCATTCGCGAGCTGGGCATTGGCCTGGTAGCCTATAGCCCGCTCGGCCGCGGTTTTTTGTCCGGTAGCATCAAAACGCCGGGTGACTTTGCCCCCGATGATTTCCGCGCCCAGCATCCGCGCTTTCAGGGCGAGAACTTCAAGAAGAACCTCGAGCTCGTGGATCGGGTCAAGCAGATTGCGGTACGAAAAGGCATCACGCCATCGCAGCTCGCCCTTGCCTGGGTGCTGGCGCAAGGCGACGACATTCACGCCATTCCCGGTACAAC
>JALYIF010000035.1 GCA_030775925.1 Vulcanimicrobiota bacterium
ACGCTAATGCGACTACTTGTGAGACGAGCTACTTTTGGAATGTGGTGCTCCCAGTAGGCCTGCACGTCACCCCGCATTGCAAGAATGCTGCCCGGCTCCAAATCGCATCGGGCTTGCGTGCGCGGCAAGGCCTTGGTGCGGAATTGCATCTGCCGGGTAGCTCCCAAGCTTACGAGCGCCACGATGGGGTCGGCGCACAAGTCTTCATCTTTATCACTGTGCCACGCAACGCTATCAAATCCGTCCCGATAATAATTCAAAGAAATGGCACTAAACGACATCGCCAACTGCTCTTGTACCCGTTCGCGCACCATTTGGAGAAGCGGGGGTACGGGCTGCGGATCACGGTACGACGCGCCCAGGCGCGGTACGTCGATTAGCTTGTCGTACATCTTGACCGTCTCCGCAGTCCACGGAATGGTTTCGAGCAATTCGTTGAACAGTGCCGCGCTTTGCTCTGCTGAAAATATACGTGGCAGATAGATAATCGCCCCGCGAGGCGTCGTAGCGATTGTACGCGCCGTCTCAACAAAGAAGCCCAGTTGCTGCGCCATGCACCCATAACTGCATCCAACTGTCTCCGGTTGCCGTTCTATAGGTGTATGACGACAGCAATTGCCACCTTCGGAGCCGGCTGCTTTTGGGGTGTTGAAGCGGCCTTCCGGCAACTCCCCGGAGTAACCCAAGCACTCTCGGGCTATGTGGGCGGCACCCTCGAAAACCCAACGTACGAGCAGGTTTGCTCGGGACGCACCGGCCATGCCGAGGCGGTTCAAGTCACCTATGATCCGCAGGTCACGAGCTACGAAACGCTGCTCGACTTGTTTTGGCGGATGCACGATCCAACGACCCTCAACCGGCAAGGGCCCGATATCGGTACGCAGTATCGCTCGGCGATCTTCTTTCACTCCCCCGAACAAGAAGCGCAGGCGCGGGCCTCGCTCCAGCAATTGCAAGATTCGGGCACGCACAAGCGCCCGATTGTAACGCAGATCGAAGCCGCAACCACATTCTATCCGGCCGAAGCGTATCACCAGAAATATTTTGAAAAACACGGGGTGTCATGTCACATCAGCGTCTAACGCGCACGGCGCTACTTCGGGGCCTGGGCACCGCCGGGTATCTCGCACTCGCAGGCGGAGCTGCCGGCATGGCGCGCGGCCGCACCGACGCCTTTGAAGTGCACTTCACGCAAGCAGAATGGCGCAAGCGGCTGGGCCCCGAGCGGTACAATATTCTTCGGGAGGCCGGAACCGAACGGGCGGGCACTTCGCCGCTCCTAAACGAGCACCGCCGCGGTATTTTTGCGTGCGCCGGCTGTAACTTGCCGACGTTCTCGTCGTCAACGAAGTTTGAAAGCGGCACCGGCTGGCCATCGTTTTACCGCGCCCTCCCCGGTTCGGTACGTGAGCGCAGCGATCGATCGCTCATAGAAGAGCGCACCGAGATCCTGTGCCGGCGCTGCGGCGGCCATATGGGACACGTCTTTACCGACGGGCCACAGCCGACCGGGCTACGCTACTGCATGAACGGCTTGGCCCTGGTCTTCCATCCCCAGTAACGTAACGGTGCTGTAAAGCGCTCCCCGTGGCAAACGGATGACGGGCTTGGAGCCGATACTACTCTGGTATTGGATTCGGATAAGGAGCCCTTTTGATCACACGCGGCCAGGTTTTATTCTCAGG
Source organism: Vulcanimicrobiota bacterium (assembly GCA_030775925.1). GTDB lineage: Bacteria > Vulcanimicrobiota > Vulcanimicrobiia > Vulcanimicrobiales > Vulcanimicrobiaceae > JACRUB01. The sequence goes on from JALYIF010000035.1 coordinate 1,686, forward strand.
CGTGGCGCTTGGCGTGCTGGGCGCGCCGCTCTTGACTCAATTCGTGGCCGCAGCTACGAATGCAACGGCCGATGACCTCGGCATCCTCAACTCCGCGCTCGAACTCGAGCTGGCCGCCATCAAAGCGTACGCTGACGCGGCGGCTACCAAGCTCCTCTCAAAAGAGGTGCTGGCGGTCGCTTTGGGTTTTCAGCGCGATCATCAAGCACATCGGGATGCGCTCACCGCAGCGGTAACGGCGGGAGGCGGCAAGCCGTCGACAAAACCCGCTTTGCTTGAGTATCCCGTACTCAAAACGCAGAGTGATATTCTGCATTTTGCAAAATCGGTTGAAGAAAAAGCGGCGAGCACGTATCTTTCGGTGATCTCGGAATTCACCGACCGGCGACTCGCCCAAGCCGCGGCTTCGATCCTGGGAGTCGAGACCACGCACGTTGCACTTTTGGCACAAGTCCTTGGCGAACTCCCGGCCTATAAGTCGGGCTTCGTCGCGTAACTGTGGCGCTCTCGTTTCTCGCGCGATTTACTCTGGTAACGTTCCTCGCGGCGGTGTTTGCCGCCGTGGGACTGGCCTATATCTTAGATCGCGAACATCAAAAAGTATTGGAAAGCGATCTGATCACGACGTCGGTGGGGCAAACATCAGCCCTGCTCTCCGACCCGCTTTCCCACGTCAATCCAAAAACCAAACAGGTTCACGGCGCGTATGCAGAGATCGCCAAAGGCGCTGCCCAAGCCGCCAGTTTCCAGGAATATGTGCGTGACGTGCACGTCTACTGGCCCGACGGAACCGCACTCTTTCCGGCCGGAGCGGCACCCGAACGCGCCGGCGTTGCCGCAGCCATCGAAACGCAGAATGTGTATCGCGGTCCCGAGCATCTCCTCAAAGGCGAACGAATCCTGACGGGATTTATTCCCATCGCCACCGGCGCGAATTTTAGCGCGGTCATTGCTATTGATTACTCGGTGGCCCAAATGCGTGCGCAAGATGCTCCCGAACAACGCTTCGTCATCGGCGCAACCCTCGCAGCCGTCACACTGATTTTTCTATCGCTCGTCGCCTTGGCAATCGCTGCCCAGCGCGAACTGAACCGTAGACAACGTTTGGCCGATACAACGTTCGTACAAACAATTGGCGGCATCGCGCAAATCGTCGATAAGCGCGACCCCTATACGGCGGGGCACTCGCAACGTGTTGCAAACTATAGCCGGAAACTTGCCGTGTGCATGCGCTGCGTGCCAGGCCTCGTTACGACGATCGAGCACGCGGCGTTGCTCCATGACTTGGGAAAAATCGGTATTCCGGATTCCATCCTTCTCAAGCCGGGAAAATTTGATGATCGCGAGCGCAGCATCATTCAATTTCACCCCGATATCGCTGCAGAAATCTTAGGCGAAGTGGAAGCGATGCGCACCATCGTGCCGTGCATCGTACACCACCATGAACGCTGGGACGGCGCAGGATACCCTCGCAAACTACAGGGTAGCGCGATCCCGCTTGGCGCGCGCATCATCGCCGTGGCAGACACGTATGATGCGATGACCACGGACCGCCCCTATCGCCGCGCGCTCAGTGTTGAAACGGCGCGCGCGGAACTGCTCAAAGGCGCCGGCACGCAGTGGGACGCGGAGTGTGTGCATGCGTTTATCGAACTGATTGACAGTGGAGCGGTCGTTCCTCCGCCGCCGATTACCGATGCCGAAGTTCTCGCGCACAGTTTTGGCCAGCAAGTGCCGCCGGAATTCTTACAGCGAGAAACCGCGCCGGCTCCGCGTCTGCGCGCGGACGACTTGGAACGATACAAAGTCTAGGCGCGACCCGGTTTTAACGCCCAGGCGCCAGGTCCCAGGACGCAAGGCCCACATCAGCGTGTTTCCCGATGTTTGCGCGAGCACGCGGCCATTCAATTGCCAGATAACCCGAGCATGCTGGGGCGTGCGCACATGAAATTGAATGGCTTGTACCGGCGCAACCTGCACGGCATCATCGACCGGGTTGAGCACGAATGTATCGTGCTGATGCGGGAACAGAATGTGCACGTCGCTGCTGTCTTTGGCCGGAAGATTTTGCGCAGCCAGCCACTCATCGTAAGAACGATTATAGTGTGCCGTGCGCGCTCGCCCATAGTCGGCAAGCTCCGATGCGGACAGATACTCCGAAACGACCGCCGAGCAGCCGGGCAGTGGCCGCCAACCCGTTGCTGCGCAGATCGGCCTGCGCACAAAGCCCGCCGGCGACTCAAAGCTTCCCGGGTCATGCGATTCATGGAGTCGCAGCATCACGCGGTTCCATAGTGGCGCTGCACCCGAAACCCCCGATACGTGGCGCATCGGCTGGCCATTAAAGTTCCCCACCCAAACCCCGACCGTATATGCCCGCGAATAACCCACTGTCCACGTATCGCGGAAGTCCGAAGACGTTCCCGTCTTTACCGCGGTCGCAAACGGCAGATCCAAGATCGAATTCACACCAAAGGAACGTGCTCGCGCGTGCGAATCAGCAAGGATGTCGGTGACGAGCGACCACGGCCCGGACTTACCGATCGAACGGCTTTGCGGCACGCCCCTTGCAATCACGGTGCGTAGGGGAATAGCCGAACCTCCGCGGGCCAAGGTCACATACGCTCGCGTCAATTCCCAGAGACTCACCTCCCCACCGCCCAGGGTCAAACCAAGACCGTAATACGACGCCGGCTTGCGCAAGTGCTCAAAACCAAGCTCTTGCAAGCGTTCGAGAAATCGTTGCGTTCCCAGCAACGAGAGGACGCGCACAGCCGGAATGTTTAAAGAATTAGCGAGCGCTAAGCGCACGCGCACGGGGCCGGCAAACGCATTGCTGTAGTCAGATGGTGAATAGAGCTGCCCGCCGGGGATTGCATAGGTGGACGGAACATCGGCCAAGATCGCATTGGGTGCAAGCGTCCCGGTCTCAAATGCTAGTTGATAGAGGAATGGCTTAAGCGCCGACCCTGGTTGTCGCAGCGCGCGTACGCCGTCGTTCCGGCCGGCATTTGCATCATCGAAATAATCCGCAGAACCAACGTATGCGAGCACATCTCCACTGCGATTGTCAATAACGAGCGCCGCTCCTTGATGCACGTTCCGCGCAGCCAGCGTCGCGAGCAACGCGCGGAGCTGCGTTTCCACAAAGGCTTGCAGCGGCCGGTCAAGCGTTGTTTGTACCACCGGGCCGATATGCACCCGCTGTGAGGAGATCGAGAATAGCAAATGGGCACCGGCAAGAATACCGCGCGTTTGAGGCGCCAAATGAACTTGTTCGGCAAACGCACGATTTGCCAGCGTCGCGTCAATTGCTCCAGTCCGTTGCATGCGGGCCAACACATACCGCTGTCGCTGTTTGAGGTCGCCCCAATGCGTGCGCGGATCTAAGCGGACCGGGTCGTTCGGAATCGCAGCCAGCAGTGCAGCCTGCGCCAGATCCAGGTCCGCAGCGCTCGATCCAAAATACGTTTGCGCGGCCGCTTCGACCCCGTACACGTTCCCGCCCATCGGAAGGCGGTTCACATAGGCCTGCAAGATCGCCGATTTGCTGGAACCCGCTTCCATGCGAAACGCAAGCCAGACTTCGCGCAGCTTTCCCTTCGCCGTACTCGAAGCGCCGAAGAGCAGCCTTGCATCTTGCATGGTGATGGTCGATGCGCCGCTTACCACTTGCCCGTTACGCATCAATTGCGTGAGTGCGCGAATGCTCGCAAGCGGATCGACCCCGGCATGGGAATAAAAGCGCGCATCTTCGACGGCAAGAATTGCGGAGACAAATGCCGGCGACACACGATCGAGCGGGACGAACGCCGCGTGTTCGCGGTCCGCACTGAGCACCGTCCCGAGCATCTGGCCATTGCGATCGGTAAATGTGGTCGCACCGCGCGGCTGGTCGCTGGCCCCAACATCGATTCGGGTCACCGCGAGAATAAAGAAGGCCACCGCAAGAGGAAGGCTTAGTG